>NZ_CP036528.1:1296566-1487632 GCF_004331915.1 Ureibacillus thermophilus | reverse complement strand
AAATATGAAATGCCTGAAGATCAAAGAGAATTAAATGACCAAAAAGCACTGGCGATTGATTTAGGATTAAATAATCTTGCCACTTGTGTCACATCAGACGGCAGATCGTTCATCATTGATGGGCGGAGATTAAAAAGTATTAATCAATGGTTTAACAAAGAAAATGCCAGACTTCAAAGCATTAAAGATAAGCAAAAAATCAAAGGTACAACTCGTAAACAAGCTTTGCTTGCTATGAATCGCAATAATAAAGTTAATGATTATATCAACAAGACTTGCCGTTACATCATAAACTACTGTATTGAAAATCAAATTGGCAAACTTGTCATTGGCTATGCTGAAACATTACAGCGCAATATGAATCTAGGAAAAAAGACAAATCAAAACTTTGTCAATATTCCTCTCGGTAATATAAAAGAAAAACTAGAGTATCTTTGTAAATTTTACGGCATTAAATTCTTCAAACAGGAAGAGTCATATACGTCTAAAGCCAGCTTTTTTGACGGCGATGAGATTCCTGAATATAATGCTGACAATCCAAAAGAATATAAGTTCAGTGGTAAACGTATTAAGCGAGGTTTGTATCGAACAAAGTCCGGCAAACTAATCAATGCTGATGTAAATGGTGCATTAAACACCTTAAAGAAAAGTAAAGCTGTAGACCTGAGTGTCTTATGCTCTAGCGGCGAAGTGGACACGCCTCAAAGAATAAGGATTGCTTAAAGCAGTCAAACTTCTTTGGAAGCCCCCACTTCAAATTTTCGCTAGAAAATTAAGTGGGGGTAGTTCACGTTTCTTAGTCATTGATATCGGAAATCAACACTTGTCTTGGACGACTGCCATCAGGAGGACCAACCACACCGCGGGCTTCCATTTGATCGATAATTCTTGCAGCACGGGAATAGCCGATACGGAAGCGGCGCTGGAGCATCGAAATGGAAGCCGATTGCATCTCCACAACTAATTTGACCGCTTCATCATATAATTCATCGGTATCTTCTTCAAAAGTTTTTTCCGGTTCATCTGTCGGAATCATCGACTCATCATATTGGGCTTTTTGTTGGGAAACAACAAAATCAACAACCGCCTGCACTTCTTCATCAGAAACAAAGGCCCCTTGCACGCGGATTGGCTTTGACGTTCCAGCTGGCATAAAGAGCATATCTCCCCGACCTAAGAGGCGTTCTGCTCCGCCCATATCAAGGATTGTGCGGGAATCGACAGCACTAGATACAGCAAAGGCTATACGGGACGGGATATTTGCTTTAATGACACCCGTGATGACATCCACAGATGGTCTTTGGGTAGCTATGATTAAGTGAATACCCGCCGCCCGAGCCATTTGCGCCAACCTTGTAATGGCATCTTCCACATCGTGGGATGCAACCATCATTAAATCTGCCAGCTCATCGATTACTACAACGATGTAAGGCAATTTTGGCAATTTGTCTTCATGCTCCTCGTTATAGCGTTCCACATATCTGTTGTAGCCCTTAATGTTTCGAGTTCCTGTATGGGAGAACAAGTCATAGCGTCTTTCCATTTCGCTGACCACTTTTTGCAATGCTTGAGATGCTTTTTTCGGATCCGTTACAACCGGAGCGAGCAAGTGGGGAATCCCGTTATAGACATTGAGTTCCACCATTTTCGGGTCAATTAACATCATTTTGACTTCGTGGGGTTTTGCCCGCATTAAAATGGAAAGAATGATTCCGTTAATGCACACACTTTTACCGCTTCCAGTAGAACCAGCAACAAGCAAGTGAGGCATTTTGTCTAATTCCGCTAAAATCGCCTGTCCAGCAATATCACGTCCAAATCCAATCAACAGTTTGGCGTCCGGTTTATTATTTTCTTTCGACTCAAGCACTTCCCTTAATGTCACAACCGCCACTTCGCTGTTTGGCACTTCAATACCAATGGCGGATTTTCCTGGAATCGGCGCCTCCATTCGAATGTCTTTTGCAGCCAGTGCAAGGGCCAAGTCATCTTGTAAATTGACAATTCTACTAACCTTTACTCCCACATCCGGCATCACTTCATACTTTGTTACAGCCGGACCTAAATGAACTTGCACGACTTTTGCTTTTACCCCAAAGCTTAACAGCGTTTGTTCCAGCTTTTTCGCATTGGCTTGGATAATGGAATATTCGCTGCTTTGATCGTGCTCGGGCGGAACGTTCAATAAATTCATTGGCGGCAAGCGATAATCTTGATTTTCCACATTTTGCTCAACGGATTGCTGAATCGTCTGTTCTATCGATTCATCCTTTTCTTCTTCCGGCTCTTCTTGTTTTTTTATATGTTGTGTAAAAGCTGAAATAATAGGTTCATGTTCTTCATCATCTTCTTCCAAAATAGAAAACTTAGCTACTTCTTCATCCGATGCAACCATTTCCTCTACAGCAGACGGTTCTTCCGATTTTGTCCGTTTTCTGACATTCACATCTTTATTTAATGAACGGCGCTTCCGCTTTTTCTTTTTTGGGAATTTTATTTTTATGTTGGGAATTTTCTCGGCAATCACGGGCACTAAAGCCTTTCCCGTCACTAGCACAATTCCGTTTAACACCATTAAAACCGCAACAACCCGAGCCCCAGTGGAACCAAATAAAATATGAAACATGCTGAAAAGAAGCGCCCCTATAAATCCTCCGCCAAGCGCATCGCTTTTATTGACAATTCCCTCGTCAGTAATCAAAATTCGCCAAGTTTCTTTCAACACCGAATTCGATTGTAATGCATTTTGTTTATGTAACTCTTCAATGAGGACGCTATGGCTAAAAATAGACAGACTCAAAATCATCATGAACACGCCAATTATAATGCGATCTGTCATAGGGATTTTTTCCCTCTTTACCATCAATAAAACGGCAAATATTACCAGGAAGGAGGGGAGGGCAAAATGCAGGTTTCCCAATAAAAACATCGATAGATTTTGCACCGTTTTGCCGACGAAACCATATTCGAAAAAGATAATAATGGCAAATCCGATCAATAACAAACCGATGATTTCATAATAAAGGAGGGAAATGCCGGATTTTGCTTTCGTTTTCGCTTTCCTTTTCGCCAAATTGTTCACCTACTTTGCAATCAACAATCAAAAGTATGAGAAACAGGATTTCCTTAACCGCCGATACGGTAAAGAAAATCCTGTCTTTTTAAGTTCGATTAATATTCCATGATGATTGGGATAATCATTGGTCGACGTTTCGTTTTTTGGAATAAATATGCGCTAAGGGTTTCACGAATTTCTTGCTTAATATTTGTCCATTCAAATGTATCTTTGTTCACGTATTTTTCAATACATTCTCGGGCAATTTTGATCGCTTCTGAAATCAGTTCCTCCGATTCGCGGACGTAGACGAAGCCGCGGGAAATAATTTCAGGACCGGAAGCGATTCTCTTTTGAGAACGGTTCAGCGTCACGACTACAATGAAAATGCCGTCTTGAGACAATAATTTCCGGTCTCTTAACACAATGTTCCCTACATCGCCAACGCCGCTTCCGTCAATCAATACATTTCCTGCCTGGACTTTTCCGCTTATGCGCATTTTTCCATTGCGATATTCCACAATATCGCCTTTATCTGCAATGAAAATTCTTGATTTATCGATTCCTACTTGCTGTGCTAATTTGGAATGTGCGATGAGCATACGGTATTCGCCTTGGATCGGGATAAAATATTTTGGTTTCATTAAGTTTAGCATGAGTTTTAAATCTTCTTGGCTGCCGTGTCCAGAAACATGGACTTTTTTATCAGCAGTTAATACCGTTGCACCAGCTTTGGCAAGATTGTTCATCGCATTCGACATTTGCACTTCCATTCCAGGAGACGGTGTAAAAGTGATTAGCACCGTATCCGTTTCTTTGATGCGAATGTCGCGATGTTGTTTTCTGACGATTTTATCAAGGGCATCAAGAGGTTCTCCTTGATTGCTTGTCACAATAATGATTAATTCATCATCTTCATATTTGCTGATTTCTGTGATTGGAATTAACGTGTTTTCATCAATGGTTAAATATCCAAGCTTCACACCGATATCGACGACTTTTTCAAGGCTCTTTCCTACGATAGCGACTTTTCGATTCGATTTTTGCGCTTGGTTGAATACTTGTTGAATGCGGATAAAATTCGATGCATATACTGCAACAATAATGCGTGCAGGGGCAGAATAGAAGTATTTCGCTAATTTTTCTTCAATCACGGTTTCACTTGTCGTATATCCTGGACGTTCTGCTTCCGTTGATTCAGAAAGCAAAATAAATACTCCTTCATCACCTAATTGAGCCATTTTCGCAAGATCCGGCTTAAATTTTCCTTTTGCCGATTGGTCAAATTTAAATTCCCCTGTAAACACAATTGCTCCTTCAGAAGTATGGAACACGATTCCTAAAGAGTCCGGAATACTATGTGTTGTATGGAAAAAAGTTACGTATGTTGATTGGAAATTCATGCGGCTTTTGTTTGTCACTTCAAAAAATTTCACTTGATATGGCGCCGGCAGCTCTTTTAAATGTTCCTTTGCAAGAGCAATTGTCAACTTCGATCCGTACACAGGTGCATTAATTTTTTGCAATACATAGGCGATGGAACCAATGGCATCTTCGTGGCCATGGGTTAAAAATATACCTTTAATCCGATCTTTATTTTCTTCCAAGTAAGTAAAATCTGGAATCACAATATCAATTCCAAGCATTTCATCTTCTGGGAACATAAGTCCGCTATCGACAATGAACACTTCGTCATCGATTTCGACCACGTACATAGATTTACCAATTTCTCCCACCCCTCCAAGTGGGATAATTCGAATTACTTCATTTTTTGTTTTGATCACAATCTTTCCTCCTAATATTATCCCGAACGCGCAACCACTTATTTATCATTATACGGTGAGTTGGGAGGAAGTACAAATAAAAAATGGGATTTCGATAGTGGAAATTAAAAAAACCTGCAGCCCAAACAATCCAAAATAGAATTGTTTGGACAGCAGGATTTAAATGCTTTGTTTCACTTGTTCCCAAACTTCATCAAATTGCCGTTTCTCTTCTTCTGTCATCTCAACTAGCGGCAAACGAACACGTTCGACTGAAAAGCCTACTTTGCCCAAAGCATATTTTACTGGAACCGGATTCGGGCATTTAAACAATTGTTTAAAAAGCGGCAATAAGGCTTGATGCATTTTCGCTGCAGCTTCTAAGCGCCCTTCTTCAAAGGCTCGAATCATCGCCTGCATTTCATTTCCCACCACATGGGAGGCAACGGAAATGACTCCTTTGCCACCGATGGCTAAAAGGGGCAGCGTCAATGCATCGTCGCCGCTGTAGACGAAGAAATTGTCATCAGTTGTTGCTAATATTTCCGCCATTTGATCTAAATTGCCACTTGCTTCTTTCACGACTTGGATATTAGGTATTTTGCTTAATGCAATTGTTGTAGCGGCTTCGATATTGGAACTAGTACGTCCTGGTACATTGTAAAGGACAATTGGTAAAGCCGTTTCTTTTGCTACTGCCTCAAAATGTGCATAAAGACCTCGCTGATTTGGTTTATTGTAGTAGGGAGCCACCAGCATAACCCCATCAACGCCAAGGCTCTCTACTTTTTTTGTCATCTCAATCGTTCCTTTTGTATCATTAGAGCCCGTGCCTGCAATGACAGGAACCCGTTTATTCACCTTTTCTACAGTAAACTGAATGAGCTTGAGCTTCTCTTCTTTTGTCAAAGTTGGGGTTTCGCCCGTTGTACCGCATACGACAATCGAATCGGTTCCATTCGAAATCAAATGTTCAATTAATTTCTCCACCGCTTCAAAATCAATGTCGCCATCTTCTTGAAACGGTGTAACCATGGCAGTAGCGACCCTACCTAAATCCAAATCTAACACCCCTTACAGTAAGTTATCCTCTAGCATTGCTTCGGCGATTTGGATGGAGTTCAATGCAGCACCTTTCAATAAGTTATCTGCAACAATCCATAGATGGAAGCCCTTTGGATGATTCAAGTCTTTGCGAATTCTTCCTACATACACTGGGTCTTCATCTTCTACAAAAATGGGCATCGGATAAACTTGGTTGTTGATATCATCTTGCAGTACTACTCCAGGAGCGTCTTTTAAAACATCAAAGAGTTCTTGTACACTTGCCTCTTTTTCTACTTCGATATAAACAGATTCAGAATGTCCAGCAACAACCGGAACTCTCACACATGTTGCCGCAACTTCCAAATCAGGCAAATGCATGATTTTTTTCGTTTCATTAATCATTTTCATTTCTTCTTTTGTAAATCCATTTTCTGTGAATACATCAATTTGAGGAATCACGTTTCGGGCTATTGGATAATGTTTTGGTTCAGATTTTACCGGCAGCACTTTTGCTTCCACATCTTTGCCTTTTTCCCACTCGCCGCTTTGTACGCGAAGTTCTTCAATGGCAGAGATTCCTGAACCGGAAACGGCTTGGTAAGTGGAAACAATCACTCGTTTTAAACCGAATTTTTCGCGAATTGGCTGCAATGCAACAACCATTTGGATTGTAGAACAGTTTGGATTGGCAATGATTCCATTATGTTTCTTTAAGTCCTCACGATTCACTTCAGGCACCACTAATGGCACATCTGGATCCATTCGGAAATGGCTCGTATTATCAATCACGACAGCACCGCGTTTAACCGCTTCCGGAGCAAGTTTTGCGGATACGGAACCGCCAGCAGAAAATAGCGCCACATCAACGCCTTCAAAGGCTTCTGGAGTTGCTTCCTCAATTTTGTATGTTTTGCCTCCGAATTCGATTTCTTTTCCTGCAGACTTTGCAGAAGCTAAAAATTTTATATCTTTAATTGGAAAATTTCTTTTTAGTAATTGTTCTTTCATTTTTGTACCGACTGCACCTGTTGCACCTACAATCGCTACTGTTAATTGCTTCGTCATTGCACAAATCTCCTCCTAAAATAGTAAACAAATAATCTTCATATAATGATGAAAATTTTATCACAATTTGACTGAATTGTGTGATAAAAATTAATTTTCTTTATGGTATTGAATAATTAACGGCTGAAGCTGCTTTTTGTAGTGAATTGCGTGCACGACCGTATCCACCATTTTTGTAAAATCGGCAATCATGGAAGTTGGTTTGTTGAATGGATCATCTTGCCCAAAAGGAATAAAATAAATATTTTTCGAATTTAATAATCTCATAATGTTGACGCCGTTTAAACCAAGAGCATCATTTGTGGAAATTCCAATGACTACCGGATTGCCGTTTCGAAGGGTTGCTTTTGCAGCCATTAGCACTGGGCTGTCTGTCGCCGCATTGGCAAATTTGCTGATGGAGTTGCCTGTCATCGGTGCAATGACCATGCAATCAAGCGGATTTCTAGGCCCGAAAGGTTCAGCTTCGACGATTGTAGAAACAACTTTATTTCCAGATAATTCCTCTATTTTTTTCACCCATTCTTCTCCAGAACCAAAACGAGTAACTGCATTTAATACTGAATGGGATACAATCGGGATCACCGTTGCTCCTGCATTGCGGAGATCCGTAATTTTTGGCACAACATCCTCATATGTGCAATGGGAAGCCGTAATGCCAAGTCCAACTTTTTTGCCCTTTAGCAAGATTTACCCCTCCTCAACTGACCAACAATCGAATTGTATAAAATATTTGCTGCATCTTTAGGGAAATATTTCCCAGGCAATGCCGGCAATAATTCGTAAAATTCTCGCTCCACCCCATCCTGCAAACAACCTGGAGCAGATGCCAAATCATAAATTGGAATGAGTATTTTCTCGTTTAATTTTGCATCCAGCCATTTTGCCGGAATGGTGTTGACGAAATAATCCGCTTCAATATCTCCTACATCTGCTAAATAAGATGCTTTATATCGAAAGGCTTTCGCTTCGTTAAACTGCACTTCAGATCGGACTGCGACAATCACTTCCGCGCCGATGCTGCGAAGCAAATGTCCAAGGGTCTTCGCAACGCGGCCAAAACCGGTCACAATAAATCTTTTTCCGGAAATGGCTTCCTTCGTTTGATAAAATCTCGCAACAAAGGCTTCTGCCGTAAGCAGCGCATTTTGCCAAATAAACTCTTCGTCCTCTAGATAGTAGTAAACCGTATTTTCTTTTAAAATCTCTTTCCATTTCTCATTGGTCTTGCCGCAAAAAATGACGGCATTTTCAATTCCCATTAAAGCAGGCACTTCCACTTTCAAAGGCTGGATTGGCAAAACGATGTAGTCCGGCTCAAGTTCAATGGCCAACTGGTTGCATTCATGATCCCAATTCGTTTTATTTTTATAGTAAACCGTACGCTCAGGGTTGCTTAACTTTTTGGCAAGAATTTTTAATCGTTCATCCGTTCCAATTACCATCCATCTTTCGTTTCTCATTTGTCATAATACCTTCTTGCACTCGTTGTTTTGCGGAATAAAATCCGATCTTCTCCAATTAAATGAATTTCTTCCCAAGGGATAAACAATGAAGAATTCGTTTTCTTCTTTTGAAAAGGCAGACGGGATGGTTCAATCAATTCAAAACCTATTATTTTTCCTGTTTTCGGATCAAAAATGCATTCCGTCTCCGATAAATAGCCATAACGAACGCCATTTTCCATCTCAATCAATTCTTTTTCAGCGAGCTCTGATAATAGCATCCATTCCCTCCTCCGTGAGCTTATTAGTACTATATGCATGAAAAATCGGTTAGGTGCCCATCAGAGTTGTAAAACTTTCTATTGACACTCTGTTATAACTGTATATACTGTATATATACGGTTGTATTGAAGAATGGTGGTGACTTTGTGGAAATAAAACTCAGCAACGCAAGCGATAAACCGATCTATGAACAAATTACAGAGCAAATGAAACAAGCAATCATTACAGGGAAATTAAAGCCTGGAGACCCCCTTCCCTCCATCAGAAATCTTGCAAAAGAATTGAAAATCAGCGTGATGACAACAAAGAGAGCTTATGCGGATTTGGAACGGGACGGATTTATCGTCACCTTTGCTGGAAAAGGAAGTTTTGTAGCGGAACGAAATCAGGAATTTTTGCGGGAAGAATTGCTGCGCCAAGTGGAGGAGCATTTAACGAAAGCAGTTCAAACGGCAAAGCTCGCAGGTATCGAGGGAAAAGAATTACTTGATATTTTGTCATTGTTAGTGGAGGAGGAATTGGAATGACGAATGCTATTGAAGTAGAGAATCTGAAAAAATCATTTCACCAGTTCCAATTAAAAGATGTTTCTTTTCAATTGCCAACTGGCACCATTATGGGATTTGTCGGAGAAAATGGAGCTGGAAAAACAACAACGATTAAATGCCTATTAAATTTATTAAAAAAAGAGAACGGAGAAATCAAGATTTTTGGCCTTGACCACACAAAACACGAAACATCCATAAAGCAAAACATTGGCGTTGTGTTTGATGACCTTTATATTCCGGACACATTGCATGCAACTCATATTAACAACATTTTGGAGAAAATCTACGACCGTTGGGATGAATCTTACTATGTTGAACTATTAAAACGATTTAAAATTCCTTTCAAAAAGCCGGTTAAGCAGCTGTCCCGTGGAATGAAGATGAAACTATCTATTGCGATTGCTCTTAGTCATCATCCGAAATTACTAATTTTAGATGAACCGACAAGCGGGCTTGATCCGATTGTGCGGGATGAAATCCTAGATCTTTTCATGGAGTTTATGCAGGAAGAAGAAAACAGCATCTTATTCTCCACCCATATCACATCAGATTTAGAAAAAATTGCAGACTACATTACGTTCATTCATGATGGGGAAATTATCTTCAGCAAAAATAAAGACGAACTATTGTATGACTATGGCATTTGGAAAGGCAGTATGGAACAATCGATGGAACTTTCGGAACATGCGAAAGTGCGCATGCGGAAAAATGCGTTTGGCGTTGAAATTTTAGTGAAACGCAATGAAGTGAGCAGCGCCTTTTCCCTTGATAAGCCGTCCATTGAAGAGATTATGTTATTTTTTGTGAAAGGGGTTCGTCCATGAAAGCGCTTATTTTGAAAGATTTGTATTTGATGTTCAATCAAAAGAACTTAATCGTCACTTTAACATTGTTATTTTTCTTCGCCTCTTTCTTTTTTGGAGACCCTGGAATGTTGATGATTTTTCTAACCGTTTTATGCATTACACAAATCAACACCCTCCTTGCCTATGACGAAACAAGCAATTGGTATCGTTATGTCTATACGATGCCGGTGAAAAAAGCCGATATTGTAAAAAGCAAATATATATTGAGCTTAATTTTGCTCTTATTGATGCTCTTGATTATCTTTCCAGTATTTCTGATTACGAACGAGATGTCCGGAGCAGCTATTGAGATGAATGAATTTTTGAAGGTTTTATCTATTGTCGCCTCCAGCTTGCTGATTATGTTGGGTCTAACGATTCCAGCAACCATTAAATACGGAATCCAAAAGGGGCGCATTTTGATACTAGCTGCTATATTCATCCCAATTATCGCTACAAATATTGTATCCAATGGGAATTGGAGTGTACGGTTTTTTGAAATTTTGGATATATTGAGTCTTCTTTCCTTGCCGGTTTCTGCCATTCTTTTCTATTTATCTTATAAACTTTCCACCTACATTTTGGAGAAAAAGGAATTTTAACATAAAAAAACGAGCAGAGGACGCTTTCCCTTGCTCGTTTTTTCTTCATGCATTTACCATTTTTCGTTGATAATTTTGGATATCCTGCCCGATGATGGCCACTGCCGGTTCAACAGCAAAAATTTGATCAATAAGTTTTTGAATGGATTCTAGAGAAATCGCATCAATTTTTTGAAGAATTTCATCCACCGTTAGATGATTGCCAAAAATCAGCTCATTTTTTCCATTTCGGCTCATGCGGTTCGTCATACTTTCCATATTTAGAAGGAAACTTGCTTTCAGCTGCTCTTTTCCATTCTCAAGTTCTTGAGGTGTAACGCCTTCCCTTTTTATTTTTTCAATGGTTTCTATAACCGTTTCATGCAATAAAGCCAATTGTTGATTGTTGGTGCTTCCATAAATGGTCATGGCACCGACATCCATATAGCAGGAAGGATAGGAATATATAGTATAAGCAAGCCCTTTTTCTTCCCTGACTTCCTGGAATAAGCGTGAAGACATATTGCCTCCAATAATGTTATTAAGGGTAATAAAACTATAATAATTAGCATTTTTTACGTTGATTCCAGGGTAACTCATTGCCAGATGGGACTGCTCTACATCCCTTTCCTTAATAAATCGGCCTGAATGGAAAGCCGGATATGATAAACTGATTGGAACAGCTTTTTTAGAAGGCTCGTATTTTCCGAACAACGATTCAATATGTAGTAGCAATTCCTTCGATATATTCCCCGCTAAGGAAATAACCACATTTTTCGGATAATAATATTTTTCCATATAATTTAAGATTAAATCTCGATTAAAAGTTTGAAGGGTTTCTTTCGTTCCTAAAATGGGCAGTCCCAATGGGTCTTTTGGATACATGACCCTCCATAAACGTTCGTGGATATCATCATCGGGTGCATCTTCGCTCATCAAAATTTCCTCTAAAACGACTTGCCGTTCTTTTTCCAATTCATTCTTTTCAAAAGTCGAATGGAAGAACATATCCGCTAAAATATTAATGGCTAATTTCCCATGATGATCGAGCACTTTCGCATAATAACAAGTATTTTCTTTCGTTGTGAACGCATTCAGCTCTCCGCCGATGCGGTCAAACTCTTCTGCAATTTGTCGCGCTGTACGGGTCATTGTTCCTTTAAAGAGCATATGTTCAATGAAGTGGGTAATGCCGTTTTCTTCAGGCATTTCAAATCGGGAGCCAGCTCCCACCCAAATTCCAACTGCAATGGAACGAACATATGGAACTTGTTCATATACGATCCTTACGCCATTTTGGCAAGTATAAACGTTAACCAATGTTCAACCTCTTTCTATTTCATCATTCAATCTTTTCCATCGAAGCTACTCTTTACTTTACAAAATTATCAATAAGTTGAAAAGTTTTTTGATTGATTTAGACAATATAAAAAGAGGTTGTTCTCCTTTTCTACAACCTCTCCTCTTATTAATTATTTGAATTTTGTTTTTCCCGTTCTCTGTCCTCTTTTAACACAACTTTTCTGGACAGATTGATGCGTCCTTGATCATCGATATCGATGACTTTTACAAGAATTTTATCGCCGACTTTTAACACATCTTCCACTTTATGTGTGCGCTCTTCTTGAATTTCAGAGATGTGCAATAACCCATCTTTTCCTGGTAAAATTTCACAGAATGCGCCGAATTTTTCAATGCGTTTTACAGTGGCTAAATAATATTCTCCCACTTTTGCTTCGCGAACGATGTCTTCAATCATTTCTTTCGCCCGTTGGTTCATTTCTTCATTAGCGGAACAAATGTAAATTGTACCATCTTGTTCTGTATCGATTTTAACACCTGTTTCATCGATGATTCGATTAATTGTTTTTCCGCCAGAACCGATGACATCACGAATTTTTTCAGGATTGATTTTGATGGAAATGATTTTAGGCGCATATTTTGAAAGTTGTTTGCGCGGCTCGGCAAGAGTTTGTTTCATATGCTCCAAAATAATCATGCGTCCTTCTCTTGCTTGTTTAAGCGCTTCTTCCAAAATCTCGCGGGATAATCCATCAATTTTAATGTCCATTTGCAGCGCCGTAACACCTTTTTCCGTTCCAGCTACTTTAAAGTCCATATCCCCAAGATGGTCTTCAATGCCTTGGATATCCGTTAAAATCGTATAATAGTCGCCTTGTTTTACAAGTCCCATCGCAATACCTGCCACAGGTGCTTTAATTGGCACACCGGCGTCCATCATGGCAAGGGTTGATGCGCAAATAGAAGCTTGGGAAGTGGAACCGTTTGATTCTAATACTTCAGATACGCAGCGAATCGCGTAAGGGAATTCTTTTTCATCTGGGATGACTGCAAGCAATGCTCTTTCACCTAGTGCACCGTGACCAATTTCGCGACGTCCTGGACCACGCATCGGACCTGTTTCCCCTACTGAGAAAGGAGGGAAGTTATAATGGTGCATGAAGCGTTTTGATTCTTCCAAACCTAATCCATCAATAATTTGCACATCGCCTAATGGTCCTAAAGTACAGATGGAAAGCACTTGTGTTTGACCGCGGGTAAATAACCCCGAACCATGAGCCCGTTGCAATAAGCCTACTTCTGATGAAAGCGGGCGGATTTCGTCTACTTTCCGTCCATCTGGGCGTACTTTTTCTTCTGTAATTAAGCGGCGAACTTCTTCTTTTACAATTTTATCAAGCACTATATGCACATGTTTTAATGTTTCTTCATCGGCTTCTTGTTCTTCATAATGGGCAACTACACGCTGTTTTACAGCTTCAATTGCCTCATCACGGGCGAGTTTCTCCACTGTTTGAATTGCGGCAATCATATCTTGTTCGCACATTTCTCTTACCGCTCTTTCAATTTCTTGATCCACTTCAAACAATTCAACTTCAATTTTTTCTTTGCCGACTTCTGCCACAATTTGTTCTTGGAATTCAATTAATTTTTTAATTTCTTCATGTCCAAACATGATGGCTTCTAGCATCACTTCTTCCGGCACTTCCAATGCTCCGGCTTCCACCATGTTGATGGCATCTTTATTTCCTGCTACGGATAGATGGATTGTACTTTTTTCAGATTGCGTCACATCCGGGTTGATGACAAATTTTCCATCTACGTAGCCAACATTCACGCCGGCAATAGGACCATTGAATGGAATATCCGAAATGGAAAGCGCCAAGGATGATCCAACTAATGCTGCCATTTCTGTCGGGCAATCTGGATCAGAAGACATAACCATGGATACAACTTGTACTTCATTGCGGAAACCATCCGGGAACATTGGACGAATCGGACGGTCAATCAAGCGGGAAACTAAAATGGCATGTTCTGATGGACGGCCTTCCCGTTTAATGAACCCTCCAGGAATTTTTCCAGCTGCGTATAAACGCTCTTCGTAGTTGACAGTCAGAGGGAAGAAGTCTAACGCTTTAGCTTCTTTTGACATCGTTGCGGTACAAAGAACAGCCGAGTCTCCATAGCGCACAAGTACAGCACCGTTCGCCTGCTTAGCCAATTGTCCGACTTCGATGATTAATGGACGTCCGGCCCAATCGTAACGATAAACTTTCTTCTCGGTCATGTATGGTATCTCCTTTCTTTATGAGGCGTATGCCACCATTATTTTTATACCATTAGTAAGTGTATCAAAAAAGCATTTTCTATGCTAAACATTTTCGTTTAAAATATGGAAATTTTACTGTAATTGTTACTCTTTGGAAGGGATTTTTTGAATAAATAAAAAGCGGGAAAATCCCGCTTTCTGATTAACGACGAAGACCTAATTTTTCAATTAAAGTACGGTAGCGTTGGACGTCTTTTTCACGCAAATATTTTAATAAGTGACGACGATGACCTACTTTTTTAAGAAGTCCACGTTGAGAATGGAAGTCTTTTTTATGAACTGATAAGTGATCGTTTAATACGTTGATTTCTTCTGTTAAGATTGCGATTTGCACTTCTGGAGAACCAGTATCTCCTTCATGAAGTTGGAATTCTTTAATGATTTCGTTTTTGCGTTCTTTAGAAATTGCCATTTTGTTTTCCTCCTATTTTTGATTTACTCCTCTAGCACAGCCAACCGTTGGAGCATCGGTACGCCGAGCTAAGGAATATACAATTTGTATACCTGATGTATAATACCATAGTTCAAAAATTTAAGCAAATGATTGATTTGAAAAATATTCGATTGCCTGCTCTTTATCCCGAGTGATCTGTTCTTTTAATGCTTCAATGCCATCAAATTTTTGTTCATCTCGAAGCCGTTTATACCAATAAACTTTCACTTCTTCTCCATAAATATTTTTTTGAAAATCTAAAATATGAACTTCAATAGTTAAATGCTTTTCTTCTGGATTTTTAAATGTCGGTTTATACCCTACATTGCATACTCCGTCATATAGTTGATTTTGCACCAGTATTTTTACAGCATAAACACCTTTTTTAGGAATAAAGCAGCCTTCCTTCGATTGGATGTTGGCTGTAGGAAAGCCGATGGTACGGCCCCGTTTATCCCCTTGAACAACAATCCCTTGAATTTGATAAGGGCGACCCAGCAAATAATGAACCGTTTCCATATCCCCTTCCTGCAAGCATTTGCGGATGCGGGTTGATGAAATCTTTTCCCCATTTTCCTCTTGTTTTTCAACGACCGTTACACCGAAATCCCCATTGGAAATATCCTTCATTAAATCCATATTGCCTTTGCCAAAAGCGCCGAAGGAAAAATCGAATCCTGCTGTGACATGCTTTATATTTAAATCGCGGATAAAATATTGCACGAACTCTTCCGGCAAAAGCTTTGCAAAATCCGATGTAAATTGTACAACAAATGTCGTATCAACTCCCATTTCCTCCAAAATCTCTAATTTTTGAGGAAGGGGAGTAATATAAAATATTTTTTCATTGCTGTTTCCTAAGACGATGGAAGGATGGGGATCAAAGGTCATCACAGCACTATGAATATTTAATTCCTTTGCTTTTTCCATTGCAGCACGAATCACCGCTTGATGCCCTCTATGTACGCCATCAAAAAAGCCGACTGCCAGGGAATAGGAAGTGGAAGGATCGACTTTATCTAATTGGTACGGATATTTTAAATGAATTACCTTCATTGTATGGCCTCCTAGAAATTATTTGGAAACATCTTGTCTGGTTTCATCAGCCCAGTTTTTGTTGGATGCTTGATGTAGACAGCAATTGCCTTCCCATTTCGGCTAAACACAATTTTTTCACTCTGTTTTAATAATGAATGGACTTTTAAAATTTGTCCATTACAAATTTGCTTCTCATTGGTTGCATCCACTTCAATAAACGGGTAAGAAGATAAGGCTTTTTCAATGGGCAAAATAAGCTCGTGAACCGTCCCTTCCTCTACGGCTTTTTTGACTTCATGGATTGGCACACAATCTTCTTTCGAAAAATTCCCAGAAGCAGTTCTTACAAGAGAAGACATATGGCTAGGATAGCCTAATAACTCTCCAATTTGTACTGCAAGGGTGCGGATATATGTGCCTTTGCTGCACTTCACTCGAATCTTAAAGGCGATTTCCTTTCCTTCATACAAGTCCCGCTCATCAAGCAATGTTAATTCGTAAATGGTTACTTTTCTTCTTGGGCGCTCCACTTCAATGCCTTTCCTTGCATATTCATAAAGTTTAACGCCGTTTACCTTTACCGCTGAATACATTGGGGGAATTTGTTCAATTTCTCCTGTTAGTTGAGACAAAACTTGAAGCAATTGTTCCCGGGTGAATTGTTTATATGATTCATCTTTTTCTAGCGTATCGCCTTCTGCATCTTCCGTTGTAGTGGAACGGCCAATCAACACTTCCGCTTCGTACGTTTTGCCCGACTCCATTAAATAATCAGAGAGTTTGGTTGCTTGTCCAATGCAAATCGGCAAAACGCCTTCCACTTCCGGATCTAAAGTTCCTGTATGTCCGATTTTTTTGGTTTTCAATATTTTTCGAAGTTGAAAAACACAGTCGTGGCTCGTTAAACCTCGTTCTTTCCACAATGGCAAAATACCATCCACTAGAATCCCCCCAAAAATGTTCAATAAAAAAAGCCTACCTGCATGGGTCTTTTTATGCAGTCGCAGGCTTTTTTCAATATTTGTTTTACGCTTCTTCGTTTTCTTTAATCGAGCGCAATAATTGTTCGATTTTGTTGCCGTATTCTATCGATGTATCAAATTTAAAGGTGATTTCAGGCGTTCTTCTTAAGCGAATACGATGCCCAATTTCAGAACGGATAAATCCTTTCGCCTTTTCCAAAGCTTTCAATGTTTCGTTTCTTTCTTCTTCCGTTCCCAAAGTCGTAAAATAAATCGTCGCTTGTTGAAGATCACCTGTCAATTCAACAGCCGTTACTGTAACAAAACCAACTCTCGGATCTTTCAGCTTACGGCCAATGATGTCACCTAATTCCTTCTTCATTTGTTCAGCAACACGATTTGCACGTAGAGACATAATCGTCACCTCTTTATAAAAAGTAGAGCAAAAGCACAAATTGCGCTTCTCCCTACTTCTTTTCATTTTACTTGTTATTGTTGTTGGAATCCTAAAAATTATCCTCAAGGATTACAAAAACTCTCGAGAAAATTCTAGCAGCTCCCATGATGGATTCGATTGTAAAAAATGGAGCACTTGATCAATTTCCCGCTCAGCTGCTTGACGGGAAGAAGCAACTGTCACAACAGCGATTTTTGTTCGCTGCCACACATCTTGATGGTCAATTTCTGCAACAGATACATTAAATTTCTGCTTCGCTCTCGTAATCATCCGCTGGAGAACTGCTCGCTTTTCCTTTAAAGAGTGCGCGTCCGGAATGATGAATGCCGCTTCTAAATAGACAATCATTTCCGTACAATTTCTTCCATTACGAAGGCTTCGATAATGTCGCCTTCTTTAATGTCGTTGAAGTTTTTAATTTGCATACCGCATTCAAAACCTTTGACAACTTCTTTCACGTCATCTTTAAAGCGTTTTAATGATGCAAGTTCTCCTTCGTAAATTACGATTCCGTTTCGGATGACACGCACGCCAGCATCACGAGTCACTTTACCATCTGTCACGTATGAACCTGCAATTGTACCCACTTTGGAAATTTTAATCGTTTGACGCACTTCTGCTTGACCGATGATTTTTTCTTCATATTCTGGATCAAGCATACCTTTCATAGCAGCTTCAATTTCTTCGATGGCTTTATAGATGATGCGGTGCAAGCGAATTTCGACGCCTTCTTGTTCTGCAGCGCGTTTCGCATTAACATCTGGACGCACGTTAAAGCCGATAACGATGGCGTTGGAAGCTGCGGCAAGACTAATGTCAGATTCTGTAATTGCTCCTACACCAGTATGGATAATTTTTACTTTTACCCCTTCCACATCAATTTTCATAAAGGAAGAAGCTAAAGCCTCTACAGAACCTTGTACGTCTGCTTTAATAATCAAATTCAATTCTTTCATTTCGCCTTGGGACATTTGTTCAAACAAGTTATCCAAAGTAAGGCGGGATTTTTGCGCACGGCTTGCTTGCAATGCCATTTGTGCACGAGCTTCACCGATTTCACGGGCTGTTTTTTCATCTTCAAATACGACGAAGCGATCTCCGGCTTGAGGCACTTCATGCAATCCTGTAATTTCAACAGGCGTTGCTGGTGTTGCTTCTTTTACGCGGCGGCCCAAATCGTTCACCATAGCACGGACACGGCCGAATGTATTTCCGACAACAATTGGGTCGCCTACGCGCAATGTACCGTTTTGCACCAATAATGTAGCAACAGAACCGCGGCCTTTATCTAGGCGGGCTTCAATCACAGTACCGATTGCACGGCGATTTGGATTAGCTTTTAATTCAGAAACTTCCGCAACGAGCAAAATCATTTCTAACAATTGATCAATTCCTTCTCCTTTTAGAGCGGAGATTGGAACGAAGATTGTGTCTCCACCCCAGTCTTCCGGAATGAGGCCATACTCTGTTAATTCTTGCATGACACGGTCTGGATTCGCTGTTGGTTTATCAATTTTATTAACTGCTACAATGATTGGCACATTGGCTGCTTTGGCATGGTTAATGGCTTCCACCGTTTGCGGCATGACACCATCATCTGCTGCAACAACGATGACAACAATATCCGTAATTTGAGCTCCTCTTGCGCGCATTGTCGTGAATGCTTCGTGTCCAGGTGTATCAAGGAACGTAATTTTCTTTCCATTAATATCTACTTGATATGCACCAATATGTTGCGTAATACCGCCTGCTTCTGCTTCAGTCACTCTTGTATGACGGATCGCATCCAGCGTTGTCGTTTTCCCGTGGTCAACGTGACCCATGATCGTTACTACCGGCGGACGTTCTACTAATGCTTCTTCTGGATCTTCTTCTTCAAAGTAAACATTTAAATCTGTTTTATCGATGCGTACTTCTTCTTCTACTTCCACACCATAATCCGCGCAGACTAATTCGATGGCATCTTTATCTAGGGATTGGTTGATTGTCGCCATCACACCAAGCATAAAGAGCTTTTTAATGATTTCAGAAGGTTCGCGGTTTAATTTTTTTGCCAGTTCCGCTACTGTTAAAGATTCGTAGAAAGTAATTTTTTCAGGAAGCTCTTTTTGTACAGGCTGTTGAGGCTGCTGTTGTTTTGGCTGACGGCGTTTTCCGCCATGGATGCCAGGCTTTTTCTTTTGGCTTCCTTTATTTTTTGGTTGTTGGATTATATCTTCTTTTGCAGCTTTGTTTCGTTTAATTTTTTCAAAAGCAACGGACGCTTCTTCTTGTTCTTGGCTATCTTTTTGTTTTGGCGCGTGTTCTTGTTTTTCTGCTTCTTTATGATTTTGATTTTGCGGTTGTTTTGGTTTATGTTGCCCTTCATTCTTTTTCACAGGCGCATCAACATTTTGGTTAAAAACTGCATCCAGTTTTGCAACTGCATCTCCGTTAAGCGTTGACATATGATTGGTTACATTTATATTTAATTTCTTTAATTCTTCAATGACTTCTTTGCTTGATCGATTCACTTTTTTGGCATATTCATGAACTCTCATTTTGGTCATTAGCTCACCCCCGATTAAATTTCGTTGAGCAGACTGGACAGCTTATTGGCAAAGCCTTGATCGGTAATGGCTATCACTACCCGAGCTTCTTTTCCAATCGCATGTCCCAGCTCATAACGATTGCTAAACGTATGAAACTCAACATTGTAATGCGTACATTTATCTTGAATTTTTTTTCTTGAGTTGTAGGCTGCATCCGAAGAAAGAATGACTAACTTCGCATTGCCTTTTTGTATTTCTTTTATCACCAGTTCTTCACCGGAAATAACTTTTCTCGCTCTCGTCGCCAAACCTAAGAGTTGCAATATCTTTTCTTTACTCATTTTTGAAAAGCTGCTCCCTGCGGATAAGCCGTATTAGCTCATCGTAAATCTCATCCGGTATTTTTACTTCTAAATGGCGTTCTAATATTTTTTTGCTGCGGGCTTTTTCAACCGCTTCTTCAGATTTGGAAATGTAAGCGCCGCGTCCAGACTTTTTGCCAGTCGGATCAACGGAAACTTCACCATCTTTTGAACGAACAATGCGAAGCAATTCTTTTTTCGGGAACATTTCACCAGTCACGACGCAGCGGCGTAATGGAACTTTTCTTTTTGTTGGCACGTCAATCACCTTCCCTATCAGCTCAACGCATCCATTTATGTGATTTATTTTTATTCTTCTTCGTCAACTACATCTTGGTACAAGTCAATATCAATCTCGTCGAAGGAATATTCCTCTTCTTCACTGTCATTTTCAACAATAAGAGGGCTATTCTCATTCGGATATATACCTAGTTCACGGGCATCTGATTCGCTTTTTATATCAATTTTCCAGCCGGTTAATTTGGCCGCAAGTCTTGCATTTTGTCCTCGTTTTCCAATCGCTAATGAAAGCTGATAATCTGGAACGATGACCGTTGTTGATTTTTCTTCTTCATTTACAATAACATCCAATACTTTTGAAGGACTTAAAGCATTGGCAACGAAGACAACGGGATCTTCTGACCATTCTACGACATCAATTTTTTCTCCATTTAATTCGTTGACGATTGCCTGTACGCGGGCTCCTTTTGCCCCTACACAAGCACCAACTGCATCCACTTCTGGATCGTGGGCATATACAGAGATTTTTGATCGATCTCCAGCTTCGCGAGCGATAGATTTGATTTCTACAATGCCGTCATAAATTTCAGGCACTTCCATTTCAAATAGTCGGCGAAGTAAACCTGGATGCGTGCGGGAAACAATAATTTGCGGTCCACGCGTTGTTTTTTCCACTTTTGTAATGTAAACACGAATGCGTTGTTGAGGCTTATATTCTTCCCCTGGAATTTGTTCATTTAGAGGCAATACCGCTTCTACTTTGCCAAGATTGATATAAATATTGCGCGCATCTCTGCGTTCAATAATTCCATTGACAATATCATCTGTGCGGTCCACAAACTCTTCATAAATAATGCTTCTTTCCGCTTCACGTACGCGTTGAGTTACAACTTGTTTGGCAGTTTGTGCAGCAATGCGGCCAAAGTTGCGAGGAGTCACTTCTTGTTCCACAATATCGCCAGGTTCATAGACGCTATTGATTTTTCTTGCATCCTCAAGCGATATTTGCAAGCGCGGATCTTCCACTTCTTCCACCACTTCTTTTCTTGAGAAGACTTTAATTTCTCCAGTGGCTTGATTAAAATCCACACGTACATTTTGCGCTTGATTAAAATTGCGTTTATAAGCTGTAACTAGTGCAGCTTCAATTGCCTCCACTAAGATTTCCCTTGAAATGCCTTTTTGTTGTTCTAGAGCATATAAAGCTTCTAGTAATTCACTGCTCATTTTTTCATTTCACTCCTAATTCATTTTATGAAAAATCGATTGCCAGCCGAGCTCTTGCAATCTTGTCTTTTGGAATTTTTATCAACACATTACGTGCTTTTATTCGAATTTCCAATTCCAGGCTATCTTCGCTGTTGGATTTTAAATATCCGTAAAATTCTTTCATGCCTTCAATTGGCTCATATGTTTTAATGTAAACATATTTGCCAATAGCTTTCTCAAAATCAGATTCTTTCTTTAATGGACGTTCTGCACCAGGAGAGGAAACTTCTAAATAATAGTTTTGTTCAATCGGATCCTTTTCATCCAGCAGGGCGCTTAATCGCTCGCTTACAAGTGCACATTGGTCTATGTCAATTCCACCTTGAGGAGTATCGATGTATACACGGAGGAACCAAGCACGTCCCTCTTTAACAAACTCAATATCCACTAATTCAAGATTCAATTCCTCTAAAATCGGTGTAACTAGCTGTTGAACGACTGAAGTAATTTTGCTCATAATATCCTCCCAACGTCTCGTTTCCTTGGCTAAAAACAGAAATTCCACCATTTTGGTGAAATTTGCATTTCCGTGTACTTATCTAATCGCTACCCTCCTGGTGGAGAGCCACAAAACAATAGAAAAGAGCGGGAAACCCCACTCTTTTGCTGCAAAACTATCAACAAATTATTGACTTAACAATAACACAATTTCTTAAGAAATGCAAATATGAGAAACTGTTCCACAAAGTCGACCATGAATTTTTACAAAAGGATTTAGAAAAGCGATAATTGATTTTCATCAGGCAGCCCTTCCAATACGCCTAATTGCTCCATGTATTCAATCAACGATTTGGATACACGACCGCGCGTCTGCAAATCTTCTTTTGATAAAAATTCCCTTTCTTCCCTTGCCGCCACAATTTGTTTTGCTACACTTTCCCCTAATCCTGGAATGGCGTTGAACGGTGGGATAAGAGAATTTCCTTCAATAACGAATTCAGTTGCTTTGGATTTGTATAAATCCACATTTTTGAAACTCATGCCTCTTTCACACATTTCAAGGGCAATTTCAAGCACGGTCAATAAATCTTTTTCTTTTTTCGTTGCATCCAATCCTTTTGCATTAATTTCTTCGACTCTTGCACGAATAGCTTTAGCACCTTTAATCATTGCCGGCAAATCAAAATCTTCTGCGCGGATAGAGAAATAGGCGCAATAATAGGCGAGCGGGAAATGTACTTTAAAGTATGCCACGCGGACAGCCATTAATACATATGCAGCTGCGTGGGCTTTCGGGAACATATATTTAATTTTTTTGCATGATTCAATATACCATTCAGGCACATCATGTTCCCTCATCGCTATTTCCATTTCTTCCGTCAAGCCTTTTCCTTTGCGGACCGACTCCATTGTTTTGAAAGCAAGGGATGGGTCGAGCCCTTTATAAATTAAGTACACCATAATGTCGTCACGGCAACCGATTACTTCCGAGAAGGAGCAGACATTATTGGCAATTAATTCGCTGGCATTTCCAAGCCATACGTCGGTACCGTGAGAAAGACCGGAAATTTTCAACAGCTCTGAAAAGGTTTTTGGTTTTGTATCTTCAAGCATTTGGCGCACGAATTTTGTTCCGAATTCCGGAATGCCTAAAGTTCCCGTATTACATAAAATTTGTTCAGGCGTCACGCCCAAAGATTCCGTTCCCGTAAAGATGGCCATAACATCTGGATCATCTGGCGGAATTGTTTTTGGATCGATACCTGTCAAATCTTGAAGCATCCGAATCATTGTCGGATCATCGTGTCCAAGAATGTCCAGTTTTAAAATATTATCGTGGATGGAATGGAAATCAAAGTGGGTTGTGCGCCATTCAGCATCTTGGGCATCGGCAGGATATTGCACCGGCGTAAAATCGTAAATATCCATATAATCCGGAACAACAAGAATCCCACCCGGGTGCTGGCCTGTTGTTCGTTTCACCCCGGTGCATCCTTGCACCAATCGTTCAATTTCTGCCGAGCGGAAATTGATATTATTGTCGTTTGCATACCCCTTCACAAAGCCGTATGCCGTTTTTTCCGCAACTGTACCGATTGTTCCAGCACGGTACACTTTATCTTCCCCGAACAATACTTTTGTATAGTTATGGGCGCGTGCTTGATATTCCCCCGAGAAGTTAAGGTCAATATCCGGAACCTTATCCCCGTTAAATCCGAGGAAAGTTTCAAAAGGAATATCCTGTCCGTCTTTGTTTAAAGGTGTGCCGCATTCAGGGCAGTCTTTATTCGGTAAGTCAAATCCCGAACCAACGGAACCATCTGTAAAGAATTCGGAATAGTGGCACTTAGGACAAATATAATGAGGCGGCAATGGGTTCACTTCTGTAATTTCCATCATCGTTGCAACAAGGGATGAACCGACAGAACCACGGGAACCTACTAAGTAGCCATCCTCTAAAGACTTTTTCACAAGTTTTGCGGAGATTAAATAAACCACTCCAAACCCATGGCCTAAAATAGAATTCAACTCTTTTTCAAGACGTTTTTCGACGATTTCCGGCAGCTTTTCCCCATAGATTTTATGCGCCATTTCATAGGTCATGCGTTTGATTTCTTCATCGGATCCCTCGATGATTGGCGTATACAATTTATCTTTAATCGGCGTTACATCGCCAATCATGTCAGCAATTTTTTGAGAGTTGGTCACGACAATTTCCTTCGCCACGTCCTCTCCTAAAAAGGCAAATTCCTCAAGCATTTCATTAGTCGTGCGGAAATGCACTTTTGGAAGTGGATAGCGGTTCAACGGATTGGCTCCACCTTGCGAAGAGATCAATATTTTGCGATAAATAGCATCATGTTCCTCCAAATAATGGACATTCCCTGTTGCCACAACCGGCTTATCCATTTTTTTGCCCAGCTTCACAAGCTTGCGGATAATATCTTCCAAATGCCATTCATCATGAATCGTGCCGCTGTCAATGAGTTGAGAGTATACCGCTTTTGGATGTACTTCAATATAATCATAGAATTCCGCCACTGCTTCCGCTTCTTCTGGGGATTTATTCATCATCGTTTCAAACAGCTCACCGTTTCCACATCCCGAACCGACAATGAGCCCTTCTCGATGTTTCACTAAATCAGAACGGCGAATGCGCGGAACCCGATAGAAAGTTTGGGTATGGGAAATGGATACTAATTTAAACAAATTTTTTAATCCCACATTGTCGACCGCTAAAATCGTACAGTGATAAGGTCTTGATTGCTTATATGAATCTTCTCCACCCATGAATTTGTTAAAATCATCATGGTATTCGATACCTTTTTCTTCTTTTGCCTGTTTTAAAAGATGCAGCAGCAAGTGGCCGGTTGCTTCCGTATCATAAATGGCCCGGTGATGCTGCACAAGTTCAATACCATATTTTTTACAAAGGGTATTTAAACGGTGGTTCTTGAGCGACGGGTTTAATAAACGGGACAATTCCAACGTATCGATGACTGGATGTTTCACACCTGTAATGCCCGCTTTTTCATAAGCAGCATATAAAAAGCCCATATCAAAGGAAGCGTTGTGGGCAACGACAATGGCATCTCCGATAAATTCATGGTATTCCCGAATAACATCGTCCACTTCCGGTGCATCTTTCAACATATCATCTGTAATATGCGTCAATTCAATAATTTTTTCGGAAAGAGCACGATGCGGATTGGCAAATCGCTCGAATCGATCAATGATTTTGCCATCCCGTATTTTGACTGCCGCCAGTTCAATAATGACATCATAGGCAGTAGATAATCCGGTTGTTTCCACGTCAAAAACAACGAAAGTGGCATCCTCCAGTTTAATATGCTGTTCTTCATAAGCAATCGGTGCTCCATCGTCTACTAAGTTTGCTTCCAGCCCGTAAATGATTTTAATGCCATATTTTTTCCCGGCTGCAAAAGCATCCGGATAGGCCTGTACAACGGCATGGTCTGTAATGGCGATTGCAGGATGCCCCCACTTCGCAGCCTGTTCCACAAGGCGTTCTACAGGCGTTACTGCATCCATTTGGCTCATAGGCGTATGTAAATGCAATTCCACCCGTTTTTCCCCTTCTGGCGCCGTATCTTTACGAGTCTCTTTATGAATTTCATTTATATCATTCGCCATCATCACTAACTCGCGGACGAATGTATCATTTTGCACAGAACCTCGGACTCTGACCCACATGCCTTTTTTCAAACGGGACATTTTTTCCACATCATCATGATTGCGGGAAAACATTTTTACTAAGATGGAATCCGTATAATCGGTTAATTTAATTTCCAAGAGAGAACGTCCGCTTTTTAGTTCTTTCAGTTCAATGGCGAAGATATGGCCCTCAATGACGATTCGGCGTTCTTCTTCCACAATCGATTTAATATCCACAATCTCTGGATCTTGAATAACGGAGCCAATTTGAATTGGTCCTTCTTCAACTGGCCCTTGAGGTTTTTCTTTCTTCTCTTTTTCCCGGTTTTGAAAATCGATAATGGCTTGTCTTGCCAGTTCTTCCTCTTCCATTCTCCGCTGTTCAAGCATTCTCTCTTGTTCGGCCTTTTCTTCTTCCGATGCTTCCACTAATTTGAATTCCACTGCTATGTTCGGAAAGCCAAAACAAGCGTAAGTTTCTGCAATAATGTCACGGTATTTGGACTTTAACGTCAAATGTTCCATTTCGGAAATGCATGAAAGTATTAACTTGCTCCCTGTCCAAACGGGCAATTGGCAAGAAAGCCGTTTTTTCACCGGAGGAGATGCGTCAATACGTTCGACAACGCTCATCCAATAATCAGAAATCAAATGCTCCGTTACTTCAGGATTTTCTGTTTGTATTGTCAACTCTACTTGTGCTATATGTTTAAATTCTTCCTTCAATCGGGAAGAAAATAGTTGATATACTTGGAAAGGCAAAATATTTCGCAGCTTCAATGAAAAATTCCAAATCCGCTTTTTCTTATGAACGGTTAAACGGTTTAATTCCCCATGTTCAAAAAAGGACATATAGACATCTTCCGTTAATTTTAATTGGGATAAAAGCATGAACAACCGCTCTCTAGCTTTGACGTTTTCCATCCAACTCACCACCTTTAATAAAAATCCTTGATGGAAAAAAATGAAAAGAATTCGCGAAACTCTATCAGGCAAGACGCTTCTGCGACTGTCTATAGAAGAGCGAATTCTATTCAAACTATCAACTATATAAGTATACACTATTTTTTCGAGACTGTTTGAATTTAATGTGTTCGATAAAATTCATTTAAATAATCAATCAATTCTTCTTTCATGCATTCAATGGTTTCTCCCGTTTTGCGATTCTTCACTTCCACAATTCCCTCGATTGCTTTTTTGCCGACTGTAACGCGAATCGGCAAACCTATCAAATCGCTGTCTGCAAATTTTACGCCGGCACGCTCATCCCGATTATCATATAAAACATTATAACGATAAGCCGTTAAAATATTGTAAAGCTGTTCAACTAGATTGAATTGAACTTCATCATTGACATTGATTGCCATTAAATGCAAATCATAAGGGGCTAGATGTTTCGGCCAAGTAAATCCACGATCATCTTGAAATTGCTCTGCTAATATAGCAAACAGCCGAGTGAGTTCTAATTCATAACTTGCGATTTGTAGAGGGATTTGTGTCCCTTCTTTGTTCACAACATTTGCCGACATTTTTTCCGCATATTCAGGCGCTAATTTTGTCGCCCTCCCAACAACAATCCCCTGTTTCAACAAAAGGATTCCTTGGCCATCAGGCGAAGGGTCTCCTTCTTCAATATAGCGAATATCCTCATATAAATTAATAGCAAAATCTCGATTTGGATTCACATTCATATAGTGATAGCCATCTTCATTTGCGCCAGTAACAGCATTTACCATCGACTGAATGCCATAGTCTGCGATGACTTTAATGTCGATAGGCAGTTTGATTGGACCGATGGAACCTTTGGAGCAGCCAATGTGTTTTTGGATTTCCCCTTCATTTGCCAATCGAATATCCGAAGCATTTAAAGCTTTTTTCACTTTTATTAAATTCAATCGGTGGTCGCCTCGAACTAAAGCAACGGCAATTTCCCCATCGATATTTAATACGAGCGATTTAATGCATTGAGTTGGTTCAAGATGCAATTCATCGCATAATTCCTGTATCGTTTGGACATTTGGCGTTTCAATTTTTTTAAGCGGTTTCATTTCTTCATTAGAACGTTCATATTCAATGGATACTTTTGCAATTTCCTCATTTGCCGCATATTTTGATTGATCTGAGAAGGCTATTGTTTCATCCCCGATCGTTGTTAAAACGACAAACTCATAAGACTCTTTGCCAAACGGTCCCGCATCCGTTTCAGCCATTTGCACAGTTAATCCTAATCGGGAAAAAATTCGTTCAAAGGTTTGAATCATATCTGCAAAGGTTTGATTTAAACTTTCTTCGCTTTCATGGAAAGAGTAAGCGTTCAAGATGCAAGACTCTCTTGCATGAAATAAATCAAGCCGCGATTCTTTTATATTCTGAAGCCTTTTTTGCATTTGATAAAGTGCAATCGGCAGTTTTTTATAAGTTTTTATTTCATCCCGGACAATGGATGTCATTAAATCCATGCTCGGACCAATAACAAATTCCCTGCCAAAATCATCTTGAAAATGAATTAAATCCTCTAACAATCTTCCGGATTGTTTGTAAAAATCAATAGACTGAATGCATGGCAATTCTAATTCAATGGCATTCCTTTTCTCTATTTCCTCTCGAACGATTTGTTCGATTTTTTTTAAAACTCGTTTCGCTAAAGGCAAATAGGAATAAGTTCCATTTGAATATTGCCGAATGAATCCTGACCGCAGCAACATTTGGCAAGAATTTGTATGAACATTCTGAGGCACTTCCCGCATTGTTGGGATAAACGTTTGGCTTTGTTTCATTAGGGCTCCACCTTTATTAGTTTCTGCTTTTTAATAGAATAGCATACCCTCTGAAGACTTGAGTATATACATTTTTTTGATATTTTTGCAAAGGAATATCGTCTTTGTCATGTATTCTTGCAAAGATGATTCTAAAATTAAATTTTGAATAAGACTAGATGACAAAAATCACGAATCATTAAAAAATCGCCTCCGATTCTGCAATCGGATGGCGATTTTTTATTGGAAGAACAATCGTTGAATATCGTTCCACGTTACAGCAATCATTAAAATCATTAATAACACAATGCCCACTAAATGAACCATGCCTTCTTTTTTGCGGTCGACTGGTTTCCCTCTTAATGCTTCAATGCCAAAGAACATTAATCGGCCGCCATCTAAAGCAGGTAGTGGAAGTAAGTTCATAATTCCTAAATTGATGCTCAAGGCTGCTGTCCAATACATGAGGGTAAAGAAACCGTGTTTTGCCACTTCTCCAGTATATTGATAAATGCCGACAGGACCGGCTAAATCATCAAGGGTAAAATTACCAGCAATTAAATAAACAAGCGCTTGAAGTATGAGAACTGTGGATTCCCAAGTTTGTTGGACACCATAAACTACTGCTTTCAATGGATTTTTTTCCATCGGGCTTTGATACATAACACCAATTTGTCCAACTTTATCGCCGTTTTTTAATTCCACCGAATCCGGCACAATGGAAAGCTCCACTTGCTGTCCGTCTCGGTCAACAATAAACGAAAGTTCTTTTCCAGGATTTTCTTTTACAAATTCCGATAAATCATCCCATTTATCAATCGAATGACCATTGACGGATTTGACATAATCCCCTGCTTTCATTCCGGCTTCAGAAGCGGGGCTGTCATCCACAACTTCCGTAACGATCGGTTCATTGGTTGGTACGCCTTGCAAGATGCCAAGTAAAAGGAAAAGGATAAAGGCTAAAACAAAATTAAATAAAGGTCCTGCAAATATAGTAAGTGTACGGTGCCATAACGATTTCGCTTCAAAGGTCCGTTCATATGGTGCAATTAACGTTTCTTCTCCGTTTTCAACAATGATGGCATTTCGAGCAACGTCAAAACGAACTAAACGCTCTTCTTCATCGTAGCCTTCAATCCACATTTTTTTATTTAAATCCGCCCGTTCAACTTCCATAAATAATACGTTCGGATGTTGAACATTTTGATTTAAATAAATTTTCTCGACTTTTTCATCTTCATTTAATATAAGCCCTACCCGATACCCTGGCTGAAGCTCGATTTGGTCGAAATCTTCGCCAGCCATACGCACATAACCGCCTAATGGCAATAATCGGATGGTATATAAGGTTTCCCCTTTTTTCATTCCAAAAATTTTAGGCCCCATACCAATGGCAAATTCCCGCACTAAAATACCTGCTCTTTTTGCAAAAATAAAGTGCCCGAATTCATGAAAGAAAACGATTAATCCGAATACGAGGATAAATGCTAATATTGTTTGCATAATATACCACCTTTAGAGCCGTGCTCGAATTTTATTGTACCATTTGAAGCACTTTTTTTCTTGTTTCCTTGTCCACATGCAAAATAGTTTCCAAATCAGGCTGCAATACATTGTTATGGCTGTCCATAATCCGCTCGATAATCTCTTCAATTTCCAAAAATGCAATTTTTTCTTGTAAAAACAATTGCACTGCTGCTTCGTTGGCTGCATTCATGGCCGTTAATATCGTTCCGCCGGTTCTTCCTGCTTCATAAGCCAGCTTCAATGCTTTAAAGCGCTCAAAATCTACTTCTTTGAAATGCAGGCTGCCAATTTCGGCTAAATTTAACGGTTTTCCGCCAATCAAAGGCAAACGATCCGGGTAGCTTAAGGCGTATTGAATTGGCACCCGCATATCCGGTGTTCCTAACTGGGCAATGACGCTTGTATCATGAAATTCTACCATGGAATGAATAATACTTTCTTTATGAAGAAGCACATCGATTTGATCAAAAGGAATATCAAATAATACATGGGCTTCAATGACTTCCAAGCCTTTATTCATCATTGTGGCCGAATCAATAGTGATTTTTGCGCCCATTGACCAATTTGGATGATTTAACGCCTCTTTAACCGTCACGTGTTTCAATTCATCCCGAGTCTTATCTCGGAAAGCGCCCCCTGAAGCCGTTAAAATGAGCCGTTTAATTTGTTTCGGATTTTCCCCATTCAGCGACTGAAAAATGGCGGAATGTTCACTGTCAACCGGCAAAATCGGGACACGATGTTTTTTCGCTTCTTCCATCACAAGATGTCCGGCCGTCACAAGGGTTTCTTTATTTGCAATCGCAATCGTTTTTCCCATCCGAATGGCCGCTAATGTGGAAGGCAGCCCCACACTGCCTAAAACCGCGTTCACTACGATGCTTGTTTCCGGATGGGTAGCCACTTCAATTAACCCTTCTTGTCCGTATGTAAAATGTATATGAGGAAACTCATTTTTTAATGCAAGTGCATCTTTTTCTTCCTGCACAGACACTAATTCCGGCTGTAAGTTTCTAATAATTTCTTGAGTTTTTTCTATATTTTTTCCCGCAGAAAAAGCAACAAGTTGAAACTCTTCTGGATGATTTTTTAATATATCGCAAGTTTGCCATCCAATCGAACCTGTTGCTCCCAACAAACTAATTTTCTTCAATTTGGGTCCTTCCCTTCATTAATTGACAAAATGCAACAAGTTGAGCAATGGTAATACAAATAATAAACTATCAAATCGATCCAGTATTCCTCCATGTCCTGGTAAGATCTTTCCTGAATCTTTTACATCATAATGTCTTTTGATTGCCGATTCAACTAAATCGCCCATTTGGCCAAAGATAGAGCTAATAATCGTTACAAGAACTAGTATAAACCAAGGCTTTTCAAAGGGGTAAATTATTTGCATAATGCAAGCAAATACAACAGCCGTCAAAATCCCTCCAAAGAAACCTTCAATAGTCTTATTAGGGGAAATTTCCGGCCATAATTTGTTTTTCCCAAATTTTCTTCCTGTGAAATACGCCCCTGAATCGGTGCACCAAACAATGAGCAAAGCAAAAATAATAAACTGGAGTCCAGCATATCTTGTTTCAATCAAATAATAAAAACCGATTCCAACATATAATGCGGACAGAAGAACAAATCCAATTTCATCAAAAGTAAAATGATTTTTTACAATCACCGAATGAATTAATAATAAAAGAGCTGCAATGACAAGAAATTCCAATTTCGAATAAGACGTGACTTCGTGTACTTTATTTGCCCAATCATCAGGCATTAATAAAACATATACAGTTAAAAATCCGATGAATCCTGGAACTGAAAAGATGGACATTTTCTTCATTCGAAGCAGTTCAAACATTGCGACTGTTGCCATTGCATAAACTAATAGAGTAAATGGTAGCTGACCATAAACGACAAACGGAATAAAAAATGCTGCTGCGACCACTCCCGTGATAATCCGTTGCTTCAATACAATTCTTCTCCTTTCAATCCACCATACCGACGATTTCTTCTTTGATAAGCGTAAATTGCTTCTAGAAATTTTTCTTCATCAAAGTCTGGCCAGAGAGTATCAGTGAACCAAAATTCAGTATAAGCTAATTGCCATAGCATAAAGTTGCTCAAACGTACTTCTCCGCTCGTACGGATCAATAAATCCGGCTCAGGCAAATGAGACGTCATTAAATATTGGTTCACTGTTTCTTCCGTAATTGCTTCAATGGACAATTTTCCTTCTTGAACATCGGCCATTATATTTTTCATCGCTTTGACAATCTCAGCACGGCTACCATAATTTAACGCAAAATTTAAAATAAGCCCTGTATTATTTTTTGTTTTTTCCATTGCATTATTTATGGCTCTCTTTGTATGCTCCGGCAAACCATCCTTTTCGCCAATCATTTGAACACAAATATTTCGTTCCATCATTTCCGGTAAAAAATCATTGAGAAATTTTTCAGGTAAGCTCATTAAATAATCCACTTCTGTTTTGGGACGCTTCCAGTTTTCTGTGGAGAAAGCATAAAGCGTCAATACTTTCACACCTAGTTCATCTGCCACGCGAGCAATTTTTCTGACGGTTTTCATCCCTTCTTGATGACCAGCGATTCGTGGCATCGCCCGCTTTTTGGCCCAACGTCCATTGCCGTCCATTATGATTGCAATATGGGAAGGGATCACTTCAATTTTTCCATCCAAATCGGATGTTTTTTTATCATTTTTTGTTTTCTTAAAAAAATTATAAAATACCATGTATTCCCCCACCTGACAACGTTTTGGACGTATTCTTATTAATCATATCAAAAACCAATATACGTGTCTTTTATTTCCGCGATAATTATTTGCATTTTTCTTTTTCTTTTAGGAACTTATATTACTTTATGGGAAATTTATTATTATTTATTCCTACAATCCCCTACATAATTAGAAATGAAAAAGACGTCCTAGAGAAGAGGACGTCACAATCTATAGAAAGTTCTTGTTGACTAAACCTTTATATTGAAAGGATTTCATCTTCTTTTTCTTTTGCTAAGCTGTCAACTTTTGCGATGTATTCATCCGTTAATTTTTGAATATCATTGACATGACCGCGCAATTCATCTTCAGTAATTTCACCATTTTTCTCCATTTTTTTCAATTCATCATTAGCGTCACGGCGCACATTGCGGATTGCAACCCGAGCTTCTTCCGCCTCTTTTTTTACGATTTTCACCAATTCTTTACGGCGTTCTTCCGTTAAAGGAGGGATTGTCAAACGAATCACATTTCCATCGTTTGTTGGTGTAATACCGATGTCAGATTTTAAAATCGCCTTTTCAATTTCGCCTAAAATGGATTTATCATAAGGTGTAATGACAAGAAGACGTGCTTCTGGGGTTGTGATACCCGCAAGTTGATTCACTGGTGTTGGCACTCCATAATATTCTACAGTAATCCGATCAAGCAACTTTGCGTTCGCACGGCCCGCACGGATTGATGAAAGTTCCCGCGTAAAAGCAGTGATGGATTTGTTCATTTTTTCCTTCGCTTGTTCATACACACTATTCATTATGCATTCCTCCTAACAACTGTCCCAATTTTGTCGCCTAATACAGCGCGTTTAATGTTACCTTTTTCCATTATAGAGAATACTATTAATGGGATGTCGTTGTCCATACACAATGTGGAAGCTGTGGAATCCATTACTTGTAAACCTTGTTGAATGACGTCTAAATAAGTGAGTGTATCGTATTTAACCGCATCACGATGAATTTTCGGATCTGCTGAATAAACGCCGTCCACATTGTTTTTCGCCATTAAAATAGCATCTGCATCAATTTCAGCAGCTCTTAAAGCAGCCGTTGTATCAGTGGAGAAAAATGGATTTCCAGTTCCAGCAGCGAAAATCACGACACGTCCTTTTTCAAGATGACGCACAGCTTTTCGACGTATGTAAGGCTCCGCCACTTGGGTCATTACAATAGAAGATTGTACACGAGTTTCCACTTCTAACTTTTCTAATGCATCTTGCAATGCAAGAGAGTTCATGACAGTTGCAAGCATGCCCATATAATCGGCAGAAGCACGATCCATTCCCATTTCACTACCTATTTTACCACGCCAAATGTTTCCTCCGCCAACTACAACTGCAACTTCTACACCAAGATCGACAACTTCTTTAATATCTTCAGCAACAGATTTGATAATTTTTGGCGAAATGCCAAATCCTGCTTCCCCTGCTAATGCTTCACCACTAATTTTGATTACAACTCGTTTATATTGCGGCACACCACTCATAGTAAACCTCCATTACCCGTTTATACAAATTTTTATTCTGAAAAATAGGGAACACTTAGAGTGCTCCCCATAAAGTTTGTGTATTTATGCTTTTATTATTTATTGCCTTTCACTTGGCTCATTACTTCTTCTGCAAAGTTATCTTCGCGTTTTTCAATGCCTTCTCCAACTTCGTAGCGTACGAATGCAGTTACGTTACCGCCTTTAGATTTCACGAAATCGCGAACTTTTTGATCAGAATCTTTAACAAATGCTTGTTCAAGTAAGCAAACTTGCTCGAAGAATTTTCCAAGACGTCCTTCAACCATTTTTGCCACAATGTTTTCTGGTTTACCTTCGTTTAATGCTTGTTCTGTTAATACTTTGCGTTCACGTTCAACTTCTTCCGCAGGTACTTCATCACGAGAGATGTATTTTGGATTGATTGCTGCAATGTGCATTGCGATATCTTTTGCTGCATCAGCATCTGTTGAACCTTCAAGAACTACTAATACACCGATGCGGCCTCCCATGTGTAGGTAAGAACCGAATGAATCAGCGTCTGTTTTCGTTTTAATTTCGAAACGACGAAGAGTGATTTTTTCACCAATAGTTGCAACCGCAGATGAAATTTGTTCTGCAATTGTTGCTCCCTCTTCATTTTTCACTTCTAAAGCTGCTTCTAAAGATTCAGGTTTTGCTTTTAATAATTGTGCCGCTAAGCTTTTTACTAATTCTTGGAATTGGTTGTTTTTCGCAACGAAGTCTGTTTCAGCGTTTACTTCTAAAATTACTGCCTCGTTTCCTTCTGTTAAAATGTAAGTTGTACCTTCAGCTGCGATGCGGTCAGCTTTTTTGCTTGCAGAAGCTAAACCTTTTTCACGTAGGTAATCGATGGCAGCTTCGATGTCGCCGTTTGTTTCTACAAGGGCTTTTTTACAATCCATCATACCTGCGCCCGTTTTTTCACGAAGTTCTTTTACTAATTGTGCAGTAATTGCCATTGAAAGTTCCTCCTTGAATCATGATTGTTTACTATTAAGTTTTAGCCATTTTGCTTATCCGAAACCATTGTTTCTTAAAAAAAGGTGATAAGTGAAACAGTCACTTATCACCCTTGTAGCAGCGAATTACTCAGCAACTACTTCTTCAGCTGGAGCTTCTGATTCACCTTGTTTAGACTCGATAAGAGCATCTGCAATTTTAGCTGTTAATAATTTCACAGCACGAATCGCATCATCGTTTGCAGGAATTACGTAGTCGATTTCATCTGGATCGCAGTTTGTATCAACAATTCCTACAATCGGAATATTTAATTTACGAGCTTCAGCTACAGCGATGCGTTCTTTGCGTGGGTCAACTACGAATAGTACATCAGGTAATTCGTTCATGTCGCGGATACCGCCAAGGAATTTCACTAAACGTTCATGTTCTTTTTTCAATTTCATAACTTCTTTTTTAGGAAGAACATCAAAAATTCCTTCTTCTTCCATTTTTTCGATTTCTTTCATACGTGCAACACGTTTTTTAATTGTGTCGAAGTTTGTTAATGTTCCACCTAACCAGCGTTGGTTAATGTAGAAGTTGCCAGAACGTTCAGCTTCTTCTTTAATAGCGTCTTGTGCTTGTTTTTTCGTACCAACAAAAAGAACTTTACCGCCGTTTGCACCAACTTGACGCATGAACTCGTAAGCTTCTTCTAATTTTTTTACAGTTTTTTGCAAGTCGATAATGTAAATGCCGTTACGTTCAACAAAAATGTATTTTTTCATTTTTGGATTCCAACGGCGAGTTTGGTGACCGAAATGTACACCTGCTTCTAATAATTGTTTCATTGAAATTACTGACATGAATTTTCCTCCTACTATTGGTTTTATTCCTCCGCATTTTTCATATGGAATAAGCAACTTAAAAGATTACTTTTAAGCACCACTTACCCATCAAAATGCGTGTGTAATTATCACACCAATTGGTAATATAACACAAAGCCTTTTACTGTGCAAGAAGTTTATGCTTGGAACTTTAACAATAGTTCAATTTCCGTTTTTCCTTTTTGCGTAATTTTTGCAATTTCTTCGATTGATTTCCCTTCTTGATGAAGAGCGATTACTTTTTCTTTAAAGGACATTTCCTTCTGATTCATTTCACCTTTTGGATTCTGTCCATTTTCATTTCCTGCTGTTTCAGGCATTTTTTCTTGTTCTGTAGTTGCGTTCTTTTTTTGCTTAATGTAAGCATTTTTAGCAACCGTTTTAGGGACAACGGGAATTTTTTCAATATCCATTCCGTTTTTTTCTGAGCTGTTTTTATTAATAACTTCTAATACAGGTTTTGATTCTTTAGAAGGTTGAACGGTCTGTTGAGAGGGTTTAATGTTTGATAACTCCTTAATAAATCGATCATTTTCTTCTTTAAACTCCAACAAATAAACGCTAATGGCATTTTCGATTTCATCCATTAGCTTATCTTGACGTAATTCCAAATCTTTATACTTTGAAATTTTAGAATTTAAAATAAATATTAGAAAAAAACAAATTAGTTGAGAAATGATGAGTAAAATGATAAATACTGCAGCCATATAATCCCCTATCCGCTAAAATCAATGAAATTCCCTTTATATGGATGTTTTGCTTCCACTTGTTCTTGATGTTTTTTGCGTCCTTTTTGGTTGTGGTTTGATTCTTTTCCAGAGCCTTCTTTTTCCTTATCCCGTTCGGATACGCCAGAAATTTTTTCGGTGTCGTTCACGGTAAGTTGCTTTTTTTCAATATCTCTTTTTAATGCTTCGTTTGCGTGAAATTGTTGCTGAACAACATTCTGTTGATGTTGTTCAGCCATTTTTCCGGCATCTACCGTTTTCGGAATAGCGATTTGCAATTCAACACCTTTTAAACTCATTCGCCTCGCTCCTACTTTAAGAGTTCACCTCGTTTGAGAGCAGCTTTCTCAATTTCAACAACGCTTTTGAATGAATTTGTGAAATTCGCGAAGTTGATAGATTCAATACTTCTCCTATTTCTGTTAAAGTCATTTCTTCAGAATAAAAAAGACTTAATACAAGTTGTTCTTTTTCACTTAATTTTTTTATGTTTTCTGCAAGTTCTTCTACAAGTTCTTTATGTATCGTTTCTTGTTCAGGTGTTCGAATATTTTCGTCTCGAATCACAAATGTCTTTCCATCAGCATCGTCTTGATCCGGCTGCGTTTCATTGAGAGATAAAACATTTGAAAAGAAATGTTCTTGCACCGTCTGGTAAACTTCTTCAACTGGCATATTCATATGTTCAGCCAATTCTTCAGGGGTAGCGTGGCGCATCAATTTCTGCTCTAATTGTTCAATCATAGCTTCCATTTTTTTTGCTTTTTCCCGAGCAGAACGCGGCAGCCAATCCTCCTTCCGAAGCCCGTCAATAATAGCTCCTCGGACTCGAAACGATGCATATGTATCAAACTTTAAGTCTCGATTAATATCAAATTTATTTAAGGCGTCAAAAAGTCCCATCATTCCCAAACTAGTCAAGTCATCTCGAGAGACATTTTTAGGAAGTCCAGATCCAATTCTTTGCACATGATAAGAAACAAGGGGTTGATATTTTTTAATTAATAAATTTCCAGCATGCGGATCTCGATCATTTATCCAGCTATTCCATAATTCTTGCTCATCCAGCTTACTTACCATCGAACCCACCTTTCTTTACGAAACGCCTTTTATTACTGATAATTATACCAAAGATAGAAACAAAAAACATCGGTTTCAATAGGACTAAATCATCCGGTTATTGGTGAGTATTTTTCTTAACGTTTATGGAAAAGAGACTAAAAAATGGATTCAACTTGTATAAAAAACAGGAAAATAGTACTTAAGCATCTTAGTCGTGCAGCATTGTCCTTACAATTTTGGCGATTTCTTCAGGATCGTCATCTTGTAAGTCAACTTTCGATGGATTTCTGCCTTCTTCTATTTCCTCTTCTTCATCATCTTTTTCTTTTAATTTTGCTTCCTCAATAAACTTTTCAAATAATTCATCATTTGGAGTATATGTAATATAAGCGATTAAATATCGCACAGCAAAAAATAAAAGAAAGGCGGCGAATGCAACGATAAATGATACGATTAAAATGCGAGAAGGGAAAATGGAATTTTGGTACATCCAGATAAATGTAATTGTAAAAGCGATTAAACTACCCCAACAATTTATGAGAATGGAACCATACATTAAATTTCGCTCACCCCTTGATTCACTGTACGAATCATTAATTTACTCGTTGCCGGATCAAATTCAATGGTTCTTCCGGAATTTCCTCCCGTATCTTCTGCAATAAGAGGAATCCCTAATTCATTTAATACTTTTTTCACAGCCTCAACATTACGAGGACCTATTCTCATCATTTCTTTCGCAGAAGAAAATTGGAACATCTGCGCCCCACCCGCAATTTTCGCTTTCAGGCGATATTTTTGGGCACCTTCTATCAACAATTTATCCAAAAGCGCCTTGACGCCAGTATCAGCAAATTTTGCGGTATTGATTGTCTCGGTTCGGCTCAAGGAAGAATCCGGCAACATAACATGAACAAGTCCTGCAATTTTTTTTGTCTCGTCATATAAAACGACTCCTACACATGAACCTAAACCTGATGTCCGTATTGTATCGGGAGATTTGGCCACATCCATTTGGGCAATACCCACTTTAACAATCTTCCCTGACTTTGGAGTAAACATATTATACAACCCCTAACGCCTTAAAAATTACATCAAAAGACTCGGGAGAAGGTAATAGCAGAAAATGTCCTTTCATTTCCGTATTTTCTAGCCCCTCTTCTAAAATGGATGTGTCAATCATAATTACATAATCGCTTACTTGAGAAATCTCAATAAGACCAATACTAATAATCGCCCCGAACATATCGATGCTTAAACCAGGCACTGTAGGATATATATTTAAATTCAAAAAGTCAGACATAGCTGATAAATAAGAACCAGATAAAATATTCCCCATCTCTTGCATAGCAGACATTCCTAAATCGGAAGCATTGGTGCGAAAATCAAAATGTTCTTCGTGAATAAGATGCTGAATAAAACGGTTTGCCTGTTCAATAGGCAGTATAAAGAACATGCTGCCCTCTAAATCACCTTCGATCCGCAAGTAAATGCCAACGACAACTCGCTCGGCTCCGCCCATCATTTCTACCATTTCATTAAATGTAATCATTTCTGCTTTTGGAACACGCATTTCAATTTTTTTATTTAACAAATTGGAAAGAGCTGTAGCTGCATGAGCGGCGCCGATATTTCCGATTTCCTTCAAAATGTCTAAGTGCAATGAGTTAATGTCAGGATGCCTCATAGTAAACCCCTACTTTATATGATAATCTATTCCGATAAATTCAAGACTTTATCCAGATGTAGCAAAATCAACAAACGATTTCCGATTTTTGACACTCCTGAAATAAAGGCTTCTTCTTTTACTCCAACTACTTCCGGTTGAGGTTCGATGGATTTTACTGGAATATCGATGACATCATTCGCGGAATCCACGACAAATCCTACTTCAACATCATCCAATTGAACAATAATAATACGTACTGATTCTGTATTTTCAGCAGGAGGAAGTCCAAAACGTTCTCTTAAGTTGATAATCGGCGTTACAACTCCGCGCAAGTTGATGACACCTTTTACAAATTTCTCAGTTCTTGGCACACGAGTGATGTGCATCATTTTTTCAATACCTTGCACATGGCTGACAGGTATTGCATATTCTTTATCCATTAATTTGAAAACAATGACTTTTATACTTTCTTGCTCCGCTACAGTTACCATTTTCAGCACCTCATTTCATTATTTCATTAACGCATTAATATCAATAATTAAAGCTACTTGACCATTTCCTAAGATAGTTGCACCAGAGATGGCAAAAATATTTTTCAAATAGTTGCCTAAAGATTTTAACACTATTTCCTGTTGCCCAATAAATGAATCTACCACTAAACCTGCTAATTTATCGCCTTTGCGCACGATGACAACAGATTGATATTCATCATCAAAGGCTTCGCTGCGCGGTACTTCAAATACTTCATCCAAGAAAATGAGCGGAACAACTTTTCCACGGAAATCAATCACTTTTTGATTATGGGCATTTAAGATTTCTGATTTTTTAATAATGGAGGTTTCGATGATGGATGATAACGGTATTGCATAAATTTCTTTCTCAATTTCTACTAACATGACAGAAATGATTGATAATGTTAAAGGCAATTGAATTGAGAATTTTGAACCAACATCTTCTTGTGATTCGATGGAAATGCTGCCGCCGAGGGATTGAATTGTCGTTTTTACAACATCTAATCCTACACCGCGTCCAGAAACGTCCGTAATTTTTTCAGCAGTTGAGAAACCTGATTCAAAAATCAATTCATTAATTTGTTTATCTGTAAGGGAAAGAGCTGATTCTTTTGTCACAATGCCCCGTTCAATGGCTTTTTTCAATACTTTATCTTTATTAATTCCAGCTCCATCGTCTTCAATTTCAATAAATACATAATTTCCGCTGTGGTACGCTCTTAAAGTGACTGTCCCTTCTTCCGGTTTTCCTTTTGATTTTCTCACATCCGGGCTTTCGATGCCATGATCGACAGAGTTTCGGATTAAGTGAACTAAAGGATCTCCAATTTCATCGATCACTGTACGGTCAAGTTCCGTTTCGGCACCGATAATTTCCAAATTGATTTTTTTATTCAATTCACGGGAAAGTGAGCGAACCATTTTAGGGAATCGATTGAATACCGTTTCAATCGGAATCATGCGCATTGTGAGCACAATGTTTTGAAGATCGCCCATTGTACGGCTCATACGCTCAACAGTTTCTGTTAACTCCGAATGTTTTACATCGTTTGCGATGGATTGCAAACGTCCTCGGTCAATTACTAATTCTTCAAATAAGTTCATTAGAATGTCGAGTCGTTCAATGCTTACACGAATTGTTTTAGAGTGGGCGCTTTGTTTAGAAGCATTTGTTTCTTTCTTTGCTGGTTCTTCTTTTTGCTTAGTTGGAGCTTGGTTTGATTTCTCTAAATCTTGCTGTTGCCGTTCTTTTGTTGCAATTTCTTCCTTGCTTGCTTTTCTTACCATTTCATCTGTTAATGGAACTACAACAACATTTTCAATTTCTGAAACTTTGCTGACTTTCTTTTGAATTTCTTCTGCAGAATCTTTCGAAATAAATGCCACTTGGAAATTTTGATCAAATTGTTCTTCTTCCAAATTCTCAACCGTTGGGAAAGATTTTATGACTTCACCGCATTTTTCTAATACTTGGAATACCATATATACGCGAGCCGCTTTTAGTAGACAGTCCTGTCGAAGGGAAACGGTAATTTCATAAGCGTTGAATCCTTGTTCTTTCGACTGCTGCAGCACGGTAATATCGTATTCATCATAAATTAAGTAACGACCTGCTGAAATCTCTTCTTCTACCGCTACATCTGCAGCAATTTCCTGCTGAACTGGAGTGCTCGAAGGAATCTGTTTACCTGCTTCAATCGCTTTTAATTTCTCCACAATTTCGGAAACATCCCGTTTCCCATTACCACCAGAAGCGATATCTGTAATCATCGCTTCTAGATGGTCTACCGATTCAAAAACAATATCTAATAGATTTGAATCAACTTTGATTTTTTCATTTCTAATGGCATCTAAAACATTTTCCATTTTATGCGTCAAATCGGCTAAATCTTCAAATCCCATGGTAGCAGCCATACCTTTTAATGTATGAGCAGACCGGAAAATTTCATTGACAATGGAAATGTCATTTGGATTTTTTTCTAATTCTAGTAAAAGATCGCTACATGCTTGCAAATGTTCTTTACTTTCTTCAATAAACATATCTAAATATTGTTGATTCATTTCCATTCGAACACACTCCCTCTACACCAAATATTTCATTATGGTCTCTGCTATTTTATCTACATTAACAACTTCATCAACTAATTTTGTTTCAATGGCCGCTTTTGGCATGCCAAAAACAATACAAGTTTCAGCAGACTCCGCAATAGCAATGACATTACCGGATTCTTTCAAAGCCATTAATCCTTTGGAGCCATCATTTCCCATTCCCGTCATGATGACTGCAATTTTATCTAATTCTGCATATTGGCCAACACTTTCAAACATCACATCCACGCTCGGTCGATGTCCGCTCCTTGGCGGTTCCTTATCATCCAGTACAATTTCATAATGATGGCCATTTTTTTTCATTTTTATATGAAAACCACCTGGCGCAATATAAGCTGTTCCACTTTCAATTACTTCACCGTGTTCAGCTTCTTTCACCCGAATTTTACTAATATGATTCAATCTTTCTGCCAACGATTTCGTAAAACCAGGCGGCATATGTTGAACAATTAAAATCGGCGCCGATATAGACTCAGGTAATTTGGTGATAACATGCTGCAATGCTCTAGGACCACCAGTTGATGTTCCTATTAATACAATTTTGTCAGAAGCTTTATTCCATTTTTTAATTTGAAATTTTGGGGTAGTTTTAGTCTCGGTAATCATATCTTTTTCTTTCAAATGAATAGTAGAATCGTGCTGCAACGTTTTTACTGATTGATTAATGTTGCTTCCATGTTTTCTTAATTTTTCTATCGGAATTTTTAAAGCAAGTTCCACTTTATGAATCAGTTCATCTTTAACTTTGTGCAAATCGAGGGAAATAGTACCGCCAGGCTTTGTCACAAAATCAACAGCCCCATATTCCATCGCAAGCATCGTTTGTTGGGCGCCATTTTCTGTAAAACTTGATAGCATCACGACAGGAACAGGTGTGTTTTCCATGATCCATTTTAATGTTTCAATGCCGCTTAATTCAGGCATTTCCACATCCATTGTTACAACATCCGGTTTTAATTCTCCTATTTTTTTAATAGCCTCTTTACCATTTCTAGCTGTACCAATCACTTCAATCGATGGATGATCTTTAAAAAAATCACTAATTACTTTTCTCATAAAAGCCGAATCATCCACGATTAACAAATGATGTTTATTCGAAGGCACCCACTAACCACGACCTTTCAAGAAAATCCGTTTTAATCTAGTTAAGAATGAACCGGCAGTCGAAGGCATCGAAATTTCTGCTTTCCGTTGTTCAAGCAAAAATCGTTTGATAATTTCATCTAATGATTTTGAAATCGGCGTATCCGGATACGAGATGGTGAAAGGAACTTGTTTAATGACTGCTTTTCTAACTGTTTCATCTTCCGGCATCCAACCAAGAATGAATACTTCTTTTGACAAAAATTTCAGCACCGTGTTTCTCAGCCTCTCCAATGTTTCTTTCCCTTCTATATTGGAATAGACACGATTGGCTAAGATGTAGAAGGTTTTGCTCGGCTCTCTAAAATAAATAAATTTGATCATGGAATAAGCATCAGTAATGGATGTCGGTTCAGCAGTCGTGATAACGATTATTTCATCAATCGATGTCAACACATCGAGAGCCCAATTGGTTGCTCCCGCTCCCATATCAAATAAAATATAATCATACTCTTTCTGCAATTTTTCATAGCCGTAAACAAATGCATCAAACATATCTTTTGACCATTCTACTACTGAAGAAAAGCCGGAACCGCCGGAAATAAAATGAATATCATAAGGGGCACGGTAGATGATTTCATCAAAGGAAACGTTCCCTTCTAAATAATCCCTTAAATTGTATTTCCCTTGGTTTCCAATCAAAATATGGACATTCGCCATTCCAATATCCATATCTAAAATCATGACTTTTTTACCTTGTTTGGCTAATTTGATTGCGAAATTCGTTGTAAAATTGCTTTTTCCTACTCCGCCTTTTCCGCTGACTACCGCAATCGATCTTCCTAAAGCCCCTTGACATTCCAACATTTTCATTCGCAATTTTTCCGCTTGATCTCTCATTTGAATTCACCTTGGAAAAATATATCAAGTATTTTTTCTAAAGTCGCTTCTTCAATATCTTCTGGTACTTCTTGCCCGGTAGTATAGTAAGCAAGTCCTTTATTATATTTAAACATTAAATTATACATTGCGCCAATAGAATTTGTCTCATCCACTTTGGTAAAAATAAATTTCTCAATAGGAAATTCACTAAATTGTTCAATAATCGTTTCATTATCTCTTTCTTTAGCTGTTAATGATAAGACAAGATAGGATTCGACTTCATCATCTAAAGAAATCAATTTCTTCAAATCATTCACATATTTCACTTCTTTGTAATTGCGCCCCGCAGTATCGATAAACACTAAATCCAAATGGGCAAATTTTTCAATCGCTACTTGATAATCATTCAAGTTATAAACGACTTCGACCGGCGCTTGAAGGAGATTTGCATAGGTCTTTAATTGTTCAATGGCAGCTATTCGATAGGTATCCGTTGTAATAAAGCCGATCTTTTTCTTTTTTTCTAAAACACTGCGCGCTGCCATTTTGGCAATGGTTGTTGTCTTGCCAACCCCTGTTGGTCCTAGCACACACACATACTTTTTCTCATAGGATAATCCTCCCATGGGAAGCATAAAAAATTTTTTATGCAATATGTTTTTTGCAATCTGTACCATTTCTTGATTGGAAATTTCTTTTTCTGTTTTCAAATGAGCAAAAAGCTCATCACAAATGTCCGTGATGAGCTCATTATTAAGCTCTTGATGTTTCAAAAAATCAACAAAGGGTTTCAGCTCATCAGGTAAGGAAGATTGAATGGATTCTTGTTTCAGAGAATTTAAAATTTCTTTTAAACTCGAAATCTCTTCCATTAATTCTGAAACGTTTCCTTCATTATGATGCTCATCTTTAGCCGGGACAATGGGCGGAAAATTTTTTTGTTCGGGAATGATGAATTTTGGTGGTTCCATTTCATCAATTCCCGCAAGCACTTCAAAGTTTTTCTCTCGGATTAACCCGAAAAATTTCTTCTTTACAACCACTTTTGAACTGATGATGACAGCCTCTTCTCCTAAATCAGCACGCACTTGTTTCATGGCTTCATTGATGGAAGGGGCAATATATTTCTTCATTTTCATTCGACAGTCACCACCCCGACACTTTGGATTTCAACATTGGCATCCAATTCATTGTAGGACAGGATCGGTATTTGCGGGAAATAACGCTCCGTCAATTGTCTTAAATACATTCGAATACCTGGAGAGCATAGGATAATTGGGGTTTGCTCCATATAAGAAACTCTTTCCACTTCTTTAGCAATGGATTCAAGGACCATTTGTGAATCTTGAGGATCCATCGCCAAGAAATTCCCATGTTCTGTTTGTTGAATGCTATCCGCAATCATTTTCTCTACTTTTGCTGGGACGGTAATAACTTTTAATTTTGAACCGTCCTGTACATATTGTCTTGTAATTTGTCTAGCAAGTGCTTGTCTAACATATTCTGTCAACACATCTGTATCGCTCGTTAATTTCGCATAATCCGCCAAAGTTTCAAAGATAACCGGCAAGTTGCGAATGGATACATTTTCTTTGAGTAACTTGGCTAAAACTTTTTGAATTTCACCAATTGATAATGGGGTTGGTGTTAATTCGTCCACTAAAATGGCATGAGTTTCTCTCAAATGATCGATTAGCTGTTTTGTTTCCTGACGTCCTAAAAGTTCATGCGCATTTGCACGAATGATTTCCGTCAAATGTGTAGATACGACACTTGGAGGGTCGACTACTGTATATCCAAGCATTTCAGCCTCTTCTTTTACTTCTTCTGTAATCCATTTAGCTGGAAGTCCAAAGGATGGTTCAATCGTATCAATTCCATCGATTGCATCGTCGTCGCCAGGACTCATGGCTAAATAATGATCTAATAATAGTTCTCCTCTTGCCATCTCGTTTCCTTTAATTTTTATGCGATATTCATTTGGCTGCAACTGAATGTTGTCTCGGATGCGCACAACTGGAATTACAAGACCTAATTCCAATGCAAGTTGACGCCGAATCATGACAACTCGATCTAGCAAATCTCCTCCTTGCTGTGCATCAACAAGTGGAATTAAACCATATCCAAATTCGAATTCAATCGGGTCCACATTCAACAAATTGACAACATTTTCTGGACTTTTCAATGTATCGGTCACTTGTTCTTCTTCCATCTCCAACAATTCTTCTGGGTTTTCTTCTTTCTTGCGGCTCATCAAATAAGCTCCAAGGGCAAGTAATAAAGCAATTGGAATTGTAATCCAGTCAGGAATTGTCGTAAAGAGCCCAAGCAAGAAAATCGTTCCTGCTGCTACATATAACAATTTCGCCTGAGAAAATAACTGCCCTATAATATCTTGTCCCAAGTTTCCATCGCTTGCTGCTCGGGTAACTACAATACCAGTAGCAGTTGAAACGAGCAACGCAGGAATTTGGGCAACTAGACCATCACCAACTGTCAATTTGGAGAAATGATTCGCTGCATCAGCAAATGAGTAGCCTAATTGAAGCATCCCAATAATCAAACCAAATATTAAGTTTATAAACACCATAATTATGGATGCAATAGCATCACCTTTTACAAATTTCGTTGCACCATCCATCGCTCCATAAAAATCCGCTTCCCTTGCAACTTTTTCCCGCCGTTCTCTCGCTTCCTTTTCAGAAATTAATCCGGCATTTAAATCTGCATCAATACTCATTTGCTTTCCTGGCATTGCATCTAGCGTAAAACGTGCTGCAACTTCCGCTACCCGCTCTGAACCTTTTGTAATAACAATAAAGTTCACAATTACTAGCAATAAGAAAATGACTAAACCTACTAAAATATTACCGCCAGTTACGAATTCCCCGAAAGTTTCAATGACGTCTCCTGCATCGCCTTGAGAAAGAATTGCACGAGTTGTTGAAATACTAATTCCCAGCCTAAAAAGAGTTAAAATTAATATAATGGACGGGAAAATTCCGAATTCCAAGGCCTCTTTCATATTCATTGCAGTGAGTAATACAATTAAAGAGAGCGTTATATTAATGATGATTAAAAAACTTAGCAACCATGTTGGTAGAGGGATTACGAGCATAGCTACTATCACTATGATAAACGCTAATACTCCCAAGTCGCGAAAATTCATCCCTTTCCCTCCTGCAAATTAAATTTTGCGTTTAATTCGATAAACATAAGCTAATATTTCAGCCACTGCTTTGAAAAATTCTTCTGGCACTTCTTCTCCTATTTCCACTTGATCATAAAGCGCCCTCGCTAATGGTCGATTTTCAACCAAAACTACATCGTTTTCTTTTGCAATCAATTTAATCTTTTGAGCAACAAAGTCTACACCTTTTGCTACGACTTTAGGAGCATCCATTGACTCATCATCGTATCTTAAAGCAACTGCGTAATGGGTTGGGTTCGTAATGACTACATCCGCTTTTGGCACTTCTTGCATCATGCGCCGCATCGCCATTTCCCGTTGCCGTTGTTTAATTTTCGATTTGATGAGCGGGTCCCCTTCCGTATTTTTATATTCATCTTTAATGTCTTGTTTCGACATTCTCAAATTTCTCTCATACTCAAATTTTTCATATATATAATCTAGAATTGCCACAATCAATAAGGTAATGGCACTAGCAATGCCCATCATCGCCGTTAGTTTTGCAACAATTGTTAACGTATTCCAAGGATTATGAAAAGCTAGGGATAAAACATTATCAAGATTCATCCAGATAATGATTCCCGTAACGGTACCAATAAATGCAACTTTTAACAAAGACTTAATTAAGTTCACAACGGCTCTTACTGAAATAATTTTCTTTATACCTTTAATGGGATCAATTTTTTTCAAATCCAACTTCAACGTTTCTGTCGTAAATAAGAAACCGAATTGCAAAACATTTGAAAAGACTCCTACAACCATTGCAACCGCTATTACTGGCAATATGATAACAGCCATTTTCATTAAAGAATCTACATACAGATTCATGATTGTATCGGCAGTCACATTTTCAAAAAGTATGTATTTTTCATAGTATTGTATAAAAAAAGAAAAGAAACCTTTAAACATAATGGGTGCCATAAAAATAAGAAAAAGAAAAAGAACGAGCAATAAAATCGCTGCTGATAGATCTTGGCTTTTTACAACTTGTCCTTTTTTTCGAGCATCTCTGCGCTTCTTCGGTGTTGCTTTCTCCGTTTTTTCACCTGCAAAATACTGTATGTCTAAAGGAAGAAGTAGCTTCAAACTTAAGCACCACCTAATAACTGCATTAATTCACGCATCACGGTAATCATTAACCCCATTACTTTTTGCATTACCTCTATCATAATCCCCATTGAGATAAAGAGAATGAGGAATCCAACAATAATTTTTAATGGAAAACCTACTACAAAAATATTTAGCTGCGGAACGGTTTTTCCTGTAATCCCGATGGCGAGAGTGACTAAAAACAATGACGCTACTAAAGGAGCAGACATTTGAAATGCAACAGAAAAAACAACGGCAATCATCTTAGCAACAAACTCAGCAAAATCGGCATCACCAAAATTTGGATACCCTTCAATCGGGATAAACTGATAACTATAATAAATCCCATCTAAAATCAGGTGGTGACCATTTGTAGCAATCAATAAATAAAGAATTAAAAAGTAAAAAAATTGTCCCATCAGCGGACTTTGCGCGCCAGTAAGCGGATCGACAATGTTAGCCATAGCAAAACCCATTTCAAAATCGATTAAACCACCAGCAATTTGAACAATCGAAATAATAATTGCAGCAGCTAAACCAATAATAAGGCCAATCATTGCTTCTTTAATAATCAACATGATATAATTCCCATCAATTGGTATTGCATTAGTAGGAACTGTATAATACATCATCCAAGCCAACATTAAAGCTAAAATCACTTTCAATTGTACCGGAATCGTGCGATATGAAAAGAAAGGGACCGATACAAAAAAGGCTGAAACCCTAACAAACATTAATAGCAACACAGAAAACTGTGGTATGATATCCAGCATTTATGTCACCCTATGTATCGCGTTAAGTTGCCCAATATACCTGAGAAATAGTTCGACATTCTAGACACCATCCACGGCCCAAAAAATACAATGGCTACTAATACCGCTATAATTTTAGGAGCAAAAGCCAATGTTTGTTCTTGAATGGATGTCGTTGCTTGGAAAATACTGATGATTAAACCTGTCACTAAAGCTACCAACATCAACGGACCTGCAACTAAAAGGACAACCCATACCGCTTGCTCAGCTATTTGAATGACTGTTAATTGTGACATTTATATCATCTCCTAAAAACTTTGGAGTAAAGATTTCACTACTAAATACCATCCATCTACAAGTACAAATAATAAAATTTTAAATGGCAAGGAAATCATAACTGGCGGTAACATCATCATACCCATAGACATGAGGACACTTGCTACGACCATATCAATTACAATGAATGGTATAAAAATCATAAATCCCATTTGGAAAGCCGTTTTCAGTTCACTCAAAGCATAGGCTGGCACTAAAATGGTCAAAGGAATATCTTCCACCGATTCCGGTTTTTCTGCTTGATTATATTCTAAAAACAGTTGCAAATCTTGCTGTCTTGTATGCTTAGCCATAAATTGTTTGAATGGAACACTCGCCTTTTCATAGGCTTCTTCAAGGCCTATCTCTTCATTAAAAAGCGGTTGCAGCGCTTCCTTATTAACTTGCTGGAAGGTCGGAGCCATGATAAAAAAAGTTAAAAATAAGGCTAACCCAATAATCACTTGATTGGGAGGTGTTTGGTTTGTTGCTAAAGCTGTACGCGTAAAAGATAGCACAATGACGATTCGTGTAAACGAAGTCATCAAGATTAAGATACTAGGTGCAAGCGACAGCACAGTTAATAACAACAATAATTTCACAGAAGTAGAAACATTCATTGGATTAGAATCAGAAAAGAATGAGATAAATTGGTCCATTATTTATCGTGCTCCTTTTCCTTCCATTTTTCGAGCTCATCGCGGCGCACCTTATGAATTTCAGATAAACGCTCGTTGAACATATTTCCAAAATCCGAGTTGGATTCATTGTCGCTTTTTTTGGACTGCCCTTTCAATTTTTTCAACAATTCCGTAATGTATGGAGTACTTGATGTTAAAGTTTGTTTTTCATTGTAATAACTCAATAGCTTTTGAATTTCCTCTGGTTCATTAATTTCTTTTAGGAGCTCTACATTTTCTCCTACTCCAACGATGTATAATGCATCTCCTATCTGCAAAATTTGAACAGATTTTTGAGAACCGAGGGAAATCCCCCCTAAATTGCGTACAATATTGTTTTGTTGGAAATGTGCGCTTTTTTTACTGATGAATTTTAAAACCCAAATCAATAAAACAAGCACAAAAAGAAGGGTAAGAAGCATTTTTATATAATCCCACGCTGTAAGACCTACAGCTGTCTCCCCGACAGCTGTAGGATCCTCCGTATGCAATTCGGGATTATCTGAATACATATCGCTCACTGTCTTATTATTGGAATTTGCAGAAACCAACTGTGTCGGAAAAATTAATAGAAACATGGATAATAATATAAGTGCCAGTTCTATTTTTTTATAAAATCTTTTCATCTTTCCAATCAACCTATTGCTTTTTTTATTGCTTCAATTACACGATCAGCTTGGAAAGGTTTTACAATAAAGTCCTTTGCACCCGCTTGGATTGCGTCGATAACCATCGCTTGTTGACCCATAGCCGAACACATGATGACAACAGCATTTGGATCGACTTCTTTAATTTTTTTCAACGCTGTAATACCGTCCATTTCAGGCATTGTGATATCCATTGTGACTAAGTCTGGATGCAATTCAAGATATTTTTCTACTGCTTGCATACCATCTGAAGCTTCAGCCACTACTTCGTAACCATTCTTAGTTAAAATATCCTTGATCATCATGCGCATAAATGCTGCATCGTCAACAATCAAAATTCTTTTTGACATAGCTAGATTCCTCCATTTTCTCTATCTTATTACTTTATCTTAAATTATTGATGCGTTCTGATTGACTGATGATGTCAGTTATTCTCACTCCAAAGTTTTCATCAATTACCACAACTTCTCCTTTAGCAATAAGGCGGTTGTTTACGAGAATATCGACTGGCTCACCAGCAAGACGATTCAACTCAATGATGGAACCTGAAGTTAATTGTAAGATTTCTTTTACTGAATGTTTTGTACGTCCTAACTCAACGGTTACTTGCAAAGGTATATCAAGCAACATATTTAAATTGCGTGCTTCTGTTTCCGACATCTTCGGTTGTTCGAAGCTAGCAAATTCTGCTTGTTGCACATTCACCGGCTGTTTTGGTTGTGCATATCCAGTAAAGCTTGGAACTTCCTGAACAGTTGCAGCCTGCTCGTATGCAGGTTGATGCGGCTGTTGAGTTGGCTGCTGCCATTGAGCCACATTGCTTTGCGGCATTTGAGTAGGTGCAGGTTGTTCTTTTTGAACAGAAGGACTTGGCGCAGCAGTTTGTTGCATCGGTTCAGGTTGGCTCGCTGTTTCGGATGATTGTGAAGCCTCACTTTGTCCAAGCAAAGTTTGCACAAGCTTTTTACTAAATTCAAGCGGCAATAATTCCATGATTGATGAATCGACTAAATCTCCGATGAGCAAACGGAATGAAACTTTTACTAATATTTCGTCACTCGGAATGCTTTCTTCCCCTTCTTTTTCCTTAATATTCAATAAAGCAAGGGAAGGTGGAGAAATATCGACTTTTTTGTTAAATACTGTAGACATGGATGTGGCAGCAGAACCCATCATTTGATTCATTGCTTCTTGTACAGCGCTTAATTGAATTTCTCCTAAGTCCGGACTTGGATTGCGACCATCGCCTCCAAGCATTAAATCGGCAATAATCGCCGCATCCGATTGTTTAATGACTAATAAATTTGCTCCACTTAAACCAGCCGTATATTCAACTTGTACAGCTATATAGGGATGTGGAAACTCTTGTTCTAAATTGTTGCGATTAATAATTGTTACAACAGGAGTTGTAATTTCCACCTTTTGTCCTAGCAGCGCAGATAATGCAGTTGCAGAACTCCCGAATGATATATTTCCTAATTCGCCTAACGCATCACGTTCTATATCCGTTAGATAATCTTCAACATTCAAATTCGTGTCAGAAGCTGAATTTGATGAATCATCTATTGGTTCCCCCCTTAAAAGGGCATCGATTTCTTCTTGGGAGAGCATATCATCATTCATCTTCTTCTCCTCCATTCAAAGACTCAATAATTTGAACTGCCATTTTTTTCTTTAATTTTCCAGGTTGAACTGTAAACTTTGGAATATCTCCAATTTTAAGAATCAATGGCTCGTTGATTTTCTTGTCAAGCTGGATTACATCGCCAATATTCATCATTAAAAATTCTTCGATGGTAATTGTAGATGTTCCCAGTTCGACAATCAGCTCCAAATCAGATTTTTTCACTTTTGTTTCCAATGCTTTCTTTTGCGCTTCTGTAGGCTCTTTTGTATTTGATTGCATCCAATATTGCACCGATAAATTATGTACAATAGGCTCTAATACAACATGCGGGATACATATGTTAATCATTCCTGATGTTTCACCAATCACTGTATTCATTGTAATGACAATAACTGTTTCATTTGGCGAAATCATCTGCAAAAATTGTGGATTAACTTCCAATTCAACAAGCATTGGATCGATTTCAACAATATTTTCCCAAGCTTCCCTTAAATTTTCAAAGGCTCTTTCAAATAAATTTGTCATGATTTTTTGTTCAATCTCTGTCAAATTAGCCACATTTGAATAACTTGTTCCGCTGCCCCCCATTAGTCGATCCAACATAGAATAAGCAATATTCGGATTAATCTCCATTAAAATATTACCATCTAATGGCGGCACTTCAAATACATTTATTAATGTCATATTTGGAATAGATCGAACAAACTCTTCAAATGGGATTTGATCCACCGATGCGACAGAAATTTGTACATAGTTTCTAAGTTGAGCAGAGAAGAACGTTGTTAATAATCGAGCAAAGTTTTCATGAATCCGCGTCAAACTGCGGATTTGATCCTTTGAAAAACGCAAGGCGCGCTTGAAATCATAAACTTTGACTTTTTTCTTTTCTTCCTCTGCTTTCATTTCATCCGCAGTCATTTCTCCTGTAGAAAGGGCGGAAAGCAGAGCATCGATTTCCGATTGGGATAGTATATCGCCAGACATTGGTCCACCTCCATTTCAACAAGGTTCTTTACTGAATGATGTAGGAGGTAATATATACTTGTTGCACTTCACCCTCTTGCATCAATTCATTTAATCGGGCTTTAATGGTGTTTTCTAAAAGAATAATTCCTTCTTTTCCTTTTAAGTTTTCTTCAGTCATTTCAGCAAGTTCTTCTATAATAATATTTTTAGTTTGGAAGTCGCGTTTTGTTAGTTCTTCCGCTGCCTTTTTGCTATCTGTTTGGATTTTCAATTCGATTCGAATAAATTGTCCATCCGCTAAATTTGTCGTGAGTTCAGGGATATCTACACTTGACTCTAGAATATCATCAATACTTGGTTCAAGGGTTGACGATTGTTTATTCATTTGAGTGATGACAACAAAAAGGACAACCCCGATTAGCGTAATGGATACCAATATAATCAGCATTACCGTCAATAATTTATTATTCTTCATTTTCTTCGTCACCTCGTAGATGGGGGTTAGAAAGGACTTGAATTGTGCGGTAATAATCCGTCACTTTTCTCCTTACCTCTTCTTCCGATTCTTTTACTATAAATTTACGCCCATTCGTCAGTGTAATGGTCGTATCCGGAAAAGATTCGACCGTTTCTATGTATAGTGCATTCACTGAAAAAGTTTTGCCATTTAACTTGGTTAATTGAATCATTGAAATAGGGCCGGGTAGGAAAGAGCCGGCCCGACCCTCCTTTACATTCCAATAATCATCCTATTATATAAATAGGTAATTAGAATCATTAGCGTTTTAAGTTCACAAGTTCTTCTAAAATTTGGTCAGATGTTGTAATTATGCGGGTATTTGCTTGGAAGCCGCGTTGTGCCACAATCATTTCCGTAAACTCTTCTGATAGGTCCACATTTGACATTTCAAGGAAGCCGGATTCAACAGAACCGATACCTGCTACCGTACCAACTTGCGTGTAAGGGCTTCCTGAGTTCGATGTTTCAGTATAATAGTTGCTACCTGATTTTTGCAAACCACCTGGGTTAGGGAATTTAGCTAATACAATTTGCCCGGCCCATCTTAATTCTCCATTGGCATCTACAAATGTTACCGTACCATCTTGGCCGATACTCATTTCAGTAGCATCCGTCGGGATTCGAATTGGTGCATAAACTGTTGTCGCACCTGAATCTATTGGTGATGCCCAAGTTGTTGGGTTTTGTGGTGATAAATCACTCGAATCATTTTTCATTTTTACATCTTTAGCTAAAGGATAAGCAGTATCAGTACTAGCAGTAGTCGAATTAACTTTTTCTGGTGCAACACCAACCAAATATTTCCCCTCAGCGTTTACAAGATATCCATCTTTATCCATATAGAAGTTTCCTGCTCTCGTATATAAAACACTTGCAAAACTAGAACCTCCAACACCAGTCCCAGTTGCTTTATCCGCCACCATAAAATAGCCATCCCCTGAAATCGCTAAGTCAAGGGTGCGAGCAGTGGATTGCAAGGAACCTGTTGAGTGAATTGTATCAATAGCAGCCATTGTAGATCCTAATCCCACTTGTTTTGGGTTGACACCGCCTCGAGTTGCAGTAGCGGCTGAAGCACTGCCTATATTTTGTGAAACCATTTCCTTAAATATCGTTCTGCTTTTCTTAAATCCATGTGTATTCACATTGGAAATATTGTTCCCAATTACATCTAATTTTGTTTGGTGGTTACGCACACCTGAAATCGCAGAGTACATTGAACGTAGCATAAATGATCCTTCTCCTTTCAAATTATCATCATCATCTTTCGTTTGCTTCTGTCAGTCCGCAAACAAAGGCATCCAAAATGGTCCTGCCTTATAACACAATAGTGCCATCAATATTTGTAAATAATTGTTCTTTTGCTTCATCCCGCTCCAAAACGGTTATAACTGTTCCATTTTTCGCACTGATGATTATCGCTGCTTGATCCATTAATACAAGCGGCTGCATGATTCCTTTTGAACGGGCTTCCATTACTTTATCGCTGACTTTTTTCCATTCTTGTTCTGAAATCTGGATATTTCGCTCGCGAATTCGTTCATTGGCATGCTTGCTGATTTTCAGCTCATTTTTCGCGTGCTCAAATTGCTCACTGAAACTTGTCGACTTTTTTTCTATTGGTTTCGTGCTTTGCTTTCCAAGAACCGATTGCAGTGGAACATGCTGAAATTGGATTCGGTGCATATGATCACCAACCTTATTTATCCACTATTTCAAATTGATCTTTCTTTAAGCGAAGCTGGTTGTCTAAGATATATTCAATCACTTGATTGTTTGTTGTTACAGATTCAATCTTTCCTTCAAGGAAATTGCCATTTTCATCTTGATATTTCACTGTTTTTCCAATCAGCATACTTGCTTCCACAAGAGGATTATCAGAAACAGTATCCTTTGAAGTATTCGATTTGCCATCTACTACCGATGAGATATTGCTTGGTGTCAGCTCTTTTCCGTCTTCTAATACAAAGACTGGAGAGCCGTCTTTAAATTTCACTTCTGAAATGACCCCTTGGCCTTCATTAACAATTGGTAAACCTTTATCATCTAGTTCTTCTGTAATTTCATGCCAAGTTATTTTTTTGCCTATTAAATTTATGTATGAAATCAATTGTGTCTCCTGTTGCGATTCAAACAAATCTTCCATTGCTTTTGTCATGTTTTGCATTTGTTCCAATGTTGAGAACTGGGCCATTTGGGCAATAAATTCTTTATCATCCACAGGGTTCGTTGGATCTTGATGTTGCAACTGTGTGATTAATAGTTTTAAAAAGTCATCTTTTCCTAGTACTGAGTTACCAGTTTGTTTCTGAACTTTTTTGATATTAGATAAATATAAATCGCTTGTGATGGCTGACATTTCCGCCATATCCTACACCTCCTCATCAATCAAATAATCTTTGAAGGATTTTGATTCTTCCTCTTGCTTCTCTTCTGAATGTTGCTCCTCTTTTTCTTGCCGCTCTCTTCCATTAAACATATTGTTAAAGAAGCTTTGGTTACGCAAATCTGTTTCTTGTAAACTTTGTTGAATATCGATGCGTTCGAGCTGAATGTTTTGTTGGACAAAGGCTTGCTTTAACTGATGAACTTGGCTGTCAAGCAATTCTTTAGCTTGAGAAGTAGAAGCTAGAAGTCTTGCAGTAATTGCGCCTTCCCGATGCACTAATTCAATGCGAATAGAGCCTAAATTTTCAGGATGGAGTTTGATTAATATTTTTGATGTTCCTTGGGTATTGGCCATCTGGCTGCGCTGCAACAATGCTTCAATTTGTTTTACGAGCGACTCTGCTTGAGAAGTCTGATTAGTATTCGGTAATGTAATCGTTACAGTTTTTGTTTCCGAATTCGGCTGCAACATTGTGTTTGGCAAAGTGGAAGCAGAATTTTCCATTGTTGTTTTTGCTTGCTGCACTAATTGTTCAAAACCTTCCAAAGAAAATTTTCCAGATGAGCTTGTACCCTCTATTGAAATCAAGTTTTCGACATTTTGCAATACCGCTTTTACACCGAAAATTGGCTTTGTTGATTGTTCGTTTTCTGAGACTTTATCCACCGTTTGAAATATATTTGCTGGTTGTTTTCTTTGCAACTTAAATTCATTGTTATTTTCAGATAACAAAAGTGATGATTGTTGTGAAATAGAATATTCTTTATAGATGATTTCCACCAATTTCATCAACTGCAGCAATTGAACAGCAACTTTTTGGTTGTCATTATCTTTTCCAAGAATGGTTAAAGCAATATCAGCTGATAATTGAGGTTGTTCATTAATGAATTGAATGAAATCCGAAAGATTGTTGATTGACACTTCTTGTCCAAAAATTAGCTGAAGGATTTCGTTTAATTGCTCTCGATTGATATTTAATAAAGATAAAAGATTGTCCGAATTTTCTAACACTTCATCTATAGTAACAGCTTTTTCTTCTTCACCTTGAGATACTATAAACAACCCTTCATCATAGGAGATCCCTAGTAGTTCCAAAACCCCTTTAAAGGAATTTTCCTCAAGCAACTCTTGAACTTCAGCAGTCCGTTGAACATCTACTTCTTTCGTGTTATTCGCAACCATGCTGCTAAATATGTTTCCAAATTTACTATCCCCTTTATTGGACGGTTGATTTAACTTTCCTGAGCTAATGGATGGAAGTTGATGAATAGCAAAGGAAAATGCTCCAATGTTCATTGTTTCACCTCCTTTCACCTTAAGAATTTGAACTTCTATTCTCCTTTGTTGATAATAATTCTGTATATCGTGCAGCATCTTTCGGATCCATTTTTGCTAAAACAGCTGAAAGAGTTTCCGGCTTCATATTCGATAAAATTTCCACCGCCTGTTCGTCGCTCATTTGCACAATAATCGGAGCTACAGCTTTGGCAGGCATTTTTTCATATGTACTTACAATCTCTTTTAAATCTTTTTTCGCTTCTTCTTGCCCAGATTCCAGTTCTTGTATTTTTTGTTGCAATTGTTCTTGTATCGCTTTTTGATTTTCATTTTCGGCTAAAGCATCGTCCAACTCTTTTTGGAGTTTTTCAATTTGGGCATCCTTCTCTTGAATTTCCGCTTTCAATTCAACGATTTTCTTCTCCATTTCCTCTGAACCTTTAGCTTCTTCCTCACTGTTGTTCGGCAATACTTCCGTTGCTTTTTCAAATACATTTGTGTTCGTAAATTGAGCAATGACCAGCAAAATGGCAATGACAAATAACAGCGGAATAATCACCCAAGCAAATAATTTTTGAAAAAAACCTGGTGATTTTTCGTCCACCACATCTTTTGTCTTTTCATTTTTCGTTTTTTTATTAACGTTCGCCATAAAATCACCTAAATTGTTCTCTTGTTGTACATAAGGGAGGAAATCTCATCTAAGAATTGTGCCTCTATGCGATTTTGTTCCTCTTGAAACGCGCTGAAATCTTTCTCCCGCATTTTTTCATACTTACGTACTTCCAAGTTTTTTTCTATTAATTTTTGTTCATACCATTGCATTTTTGCTCGAGCTTGATTGACTTTTTGTTGCACGTCTTCGATGGCATGTTCCAAACTATCTATAAACTTTGCAAAATGATGAATTTCATCCACCGTTAACCCCGTTTTTAAACGTTCGTTTTGGTAATTGATTAAATCTTCTTTTTTCTTTAATAATTCATATAATTTGGTCGCAACTTTTTCAAAGGAACGAACTGCTTCATTATAGGCAGCTTCCGTCTGTTTTTTTTCTTGTTCTCGAACAGTCAATACTTTTTCAAAACGATAGGTAAATTGAACCATTATTATTTACCACCCCCGTTTGCCAATGCAATTAGTTCATTCACACTTTCATCCAACGTCACTTTTTCCTTAAATCCTTGTTTTAAAAATTTGGTAATAAGTGGTTCGTAGTAAATTGCTTCATCTATTTCTTTCGATGTACCTCTCTTATAAGCTCCAATATTGATTAAGTCTTCTGATTTGGCGTATGTATAATACAATTCTCGAATTCTTTCAGCAGCTTTTACATGCTCTTCAGATGAAATATAATTCATTAATCGGCTGACGCTTTTTAGGATATTAATCGCAGGATATTGCCCTTTGTTTGCTAGAGAGCGGTCCAACACGATATGGCCATCCAAAATCCCCCGCACTGCATCGGCAATAGGTTCGTTCATATCATCTCCATCTACAAGTACAGTATAAAAGGCTGTGATGCTTCCTTTCATACTTGTCCCTGTTCTTTCAAGAAGTTTAGGCAAAATGGAAAAGACTGAAGGGGTATAACCTTTTTGTGCAGGAGGTTCCCCCGTTGCTAATCCAATTTCCCTCTGCGCCATGGCCACCCGGGTAACAGAATCCATCATCAACATGACATTCATCCCACGATCACGGAAATATTCTGCAATAGCCGTAGCAGTGAATGCTCCTTTAATACGCATTAACGCAGGCTGATCACCGGTTGCCGCCACAACAATCGAACGTTTTAATCCTTCTTCTCCAAGATCCCGTTCGATAAATTCTCTTACTTCCCTTCCTCGTTCACCGATGAGTGCAATAACATTTAAATCGGCTCGAGTATTTCGTGCAATCATTCCAAGAAGAGTACTTTTTCCTACACCTGAACCAGCAAATATCCCTACCCTTTGGCCATTCCCCACTGTTAACATCGCGTCGATGGCCTTTACTCCCACTTCAAGTTGTTCACTTATAGGTGGGCGATGCAAGGGATTGGGCGGTTCGTTTTCTGTAGGCACAGAAACAAGCCCTCTTGGAAGCTGCGAACCATCAAAGGGATTGCCTAGCGAATCTAGCACTTTTCCAATTAATTCGGGACCAACTTTCACTTCCAACGGGCTTCCTGTTCCTTCCACTAAACAGCCAATGGAAATTTCCCTTACGGAAGTAAAAGGCATCAACATTACATATTCATCTTTAAATCCAACAACTTCCGCCATAATGACTTCATGGCCATTTTTCGTACGGACATGTATTTTGCATACGTCGTTAATGGAACATTCCGGCCCTTGGGATTCGATTAACAAGCCAACAACTCTCGTAACTCTTCCATATTTTTTAAAAGTATCAATGGCAGGTATACGATCAATTAAGTCAGCAGCTTTCATAAAATTAGTCCCTACTTTCTAAAATTTCGCTAAGCTTTAAACGTAATTCTTTCAATTGTTCATCAATAGATAAAACAATCCTACCGTGATTTGTTTCAATATAAGCATCCAAATCATCCATATCTTCATTAACAAAGATACAAAACGGAATATCTGGTGGGAACATTACCGCAAGTTCATCACGGTTATCACTAACTAACTGATAATATTTTGGGGGCACATAAAGCTTAATTTCCTTGCTTTCCCGCGCTTCTTTCAACCCGCGGCGAACAATCGAAAGGAATAAATTTTCGTCTTTTTCAATAGATGCACCGATGATTTTTTCTGCTGATTTCAACGCTAAATCTAAAATGACGTGTTCCTGTTCTTCAATATATTTTTGAGCATTGATACTTGCATTCTCTACTGTTCGATTTGCAAGTTTCAAAGTATTTTCCATATCAGCCAAGGCTTTTTTCATACCTTCTTCGTAGCCTTGTTGGAATCCCTCATCATACGCTTCCTTTTGAAGAAGAATCTTTTCTTCTTCCCATTGTTGCTTTAACCTTTCGATTTTCTCCAACTCGGCTTGGCGGTACTGTTCGAATTCTTCCCGCTTTGCATTGATTTCTTGATCTGTTTCTCTCAGAATGCGCTCTCGTTCTTGAAGCATATCATCTAATGAAAGGTTTTGCTCTTCTCCGTCTACAACATCTAGATTATCGGTAGCAAATTGTGTAGTAAATAAATTACGAATTTCAATTCTAACCGCCCCATCCTTTTTTTCTATTGCTTCGCTCGAACGGATAATCTTAGACAATGACGTCATCTCCTCCACCTCGAGCAATTATGATTTCTCCTGCTTCCTCTAAACGACGAATGATTGAAACAATTCTTGATTGCGCTTCTTCTACATCACGCAAGCGGACAGGACCCATAATTTGCAATTCTTCTCTAAATGTTTCGGCCATACGCTGCGACATGTTGCGGAATAAAATTTCTTTCACTTCATCGCTGCTTACTTTCATTGAAAGCAGCAAATCTTCATTGTCACATTCACGTATAACACGCTGGATAGAACGATTATCAAGCGTTACGATATCTTCAAATACAAACATGCGTTTTTTGATTTCCTCAGCCAACTCTGGATCTTGAATTTCCAAAGCGTCGAGAATCGTTTTTTCTGTTTGTCGATCCACACCATTCAATACTTCTACCACTGCATCGATGCCGCCCGTTTCGGTGTAATCTTGGGTAAAAGTAGATGATAATTTTCTTTCTAAAACAGCTTCAATTTCACTTATTACCTCTGGCGATGTTGATTCCATGGTAGCAATTCTTCTTGCAATATCTGCCTGCAATTCCTGCGGCAAAGAAGATAAGATGACGCCTGCTTGGTGAGGCTCTAAATAGGATAAAATGAGCGCAATCGTTTGAGGATGCTCATTTTGAATAAAGTTTAGAATTTGAGATGGATCGGCTTTTCGAGCAAAGTCGAAAGGTCGCACTTGCAATGAAGAGGTCAAGCGATTGATGATGTTTTGAGCTTGTTCTGGACCTAACGCCTTTTCCAAGATGGTTTTAGCATAGCCGATCCCACCTTGTGAAATATAGTCTTGTGCTAGAGCAATATTATGAAATTCTTCTATGATCTGTTCTTTTACCTCAGGTTCAACTTTTTTCACTGCTGAAATTTCAAGGGTAAGCCGTTCGATTTCTTCCTCTGTTAAATGTTTATAGACATTGGCAGAAACTTCCGGACCCATTGAAATTAAAAGCAATGCAGCTTTTTGTTTTCCAGTTAACCTTCTTTCTTTCTTAGACACAGTCGAACCCCCAATCCGTTAATCTTCAGAAATCCATGTACGCAACAATTTTGCAAAGTCTTCCGGTTTTTCTTTTGCCATTTTTTCAAGTTGCTTACGTCGGACTGTTGTTTCTGTTTCTTTTTCTTCCGTAATATCATCCACAAGTATTTCTTTTTGCTCTTCAATAATTTCTATTTCTTCTTCTTCACGTTGTCTTCTTGAACGAATAATGTATACAACTAGAAGAATAATGGCTGCTGCTAAAATACCTCCAACAACCCAAATCCACCATGGAATCACTGGTGTTTCTTCAATTTTTGATGCATCATTTCCATAAAACTGTTGTACAGAAACAACAATTTTATTTTCAATATCCTCATCCGTTAATTCACCAGCAGCTTCTTTATCGATGGAAGTGCGAACAATTGTAGATAAAATTTGTTCAATATCATCAACAACCGTATCAGAAAGTGATGTTGGATCATCCGGAACAGGTGGTTCAACCATGACTTGAATTCCTATATCTCGAATTTTATAAGGACTTTCTTGAATAACCCGGTTAATGCGATTGACTTCGTTATTGATTGTTTCTTCGATTCGTTCATAATCGCCATTACCGCTAGTTACTTCTTGATATCCTGTTGCATTATCTGTTGCATCACCTAATTCCGTTGGTCCAGTAGCTCCATCCATTCCAGAATATGTTTCTGTAATCCGTTGGGCGCTGATTTCAATGCCAGCCATATTTTCTTCGTCTACTGGCTCAACTAAATTCTCTTCTCGGTTTTCTTGCTTAAAGTCAATATCTGTTGTAACGGATACTACAACTTTATCTTGACCCATCATTGTTCCGAGCATTTTATGTACTTGACGTTCTAAGTCACGCTCTATAGATTTCTTCACGTTCATCTGACCTTCCACCGTGTTGATAGAACCGCCAGATGCAGATTCTAAGTCATAGTATTCAGAATATTGATTGGAAATTGTAATATTATCTGTGCTCAAATTTGGAACACTTTTCGCAACTAGGTTATAGAGAGTCTTGATTTGTTCTTCTGTAAATTTATATCCTGGTTCAGTATGTATAACGACAGCTGCTGAAGCTTGATCCTCTGTATTTTGGTTAATGAATACCCCTTTTTCCGGCAAAGAGAGCATCACATTTGCATCTTTTACCCCATCAATTTTCTTAATGAGATTTTCTAGCTCCGTTTCAAGGGCTGCTTGTTTGATGACGTTAAATTCATTATCCGTCATGCCAAATCCAGCGTTTTCTGTAAAAAATGTCGTACTAATATCGCCAGATCCTGGGTAACCTTGTGCAGCTAATGAAATTTTAATATCATCCACCTGTTCTTCCGGAACTAATATATTCGTCCCGCCTGAAGCAATTTCATATGTAACTCCTTGAGAACTTAAAATTTCTGCAATTTCTCCAGCTTCTTTTGCAGATAGTTCGGTAAACAATGGAACCATCTTTGTTCGAGTGGCGAAGTATGTAATAATAGCAGCTATCGCAATAACTCCTATTAAAGTTCCAATCATTGCACCCTTTTGTCGTTTAGTCCGACTTTTCCAAAAGTTGATAGTGTCGGTTTTTATTTTTTTAAGTCGATCATTCATTATAAATCCTCCGGTACTATTGAATACACTAACAATTTATATTCCATTGGTAACCGCAGATTATACAGTCATTCGCATAATTTCTTGATAAGCTTCAATTACTTTATTTCGAATTTCGACTGTAGCATTCAGCGTAATGCTAGCTTTTTGCGCCGCAATCATCACTTCATGCAATTCAACATGATCACCTTGTATTAGCCTATTTGTAAGTTTGTCTGATTGCATCTGATAATCGTTTACTTTGTTGATTGCTTCTTTTAATGTATTTGCGAAACTTTTCTGCGCTTCAATAGGTGTTTGTTTATTGGAAATATCTTTTCCACTGTTCAAAGATTGAACCGCGGTGGAAAAGTTTGCAGCATTGATCGCCATGTTATTTCATCCCTTTCGTTTTATTTACCTATTTCTAGGGCTTTCATCAACATCGCTTTATTGGCGTTTAACACTGTCACATTCGCCTCATAGGAACGAGATGCGGAAATTAAATCCACCATTTCTTTTAATAAATCCACATTCGGCATTTCTACGTATCCGTCCTCGTTGGCATCTGGGTGGGTTGGATCATAAACGAGTTTAAATGGTGTTTCAGTATCTTCCTGGATTTTTGTTACCTTTACACCATTTCCAACACCTTCTCTTTTTCCCATCGCTTTATTCAAAAAGGATGAAAACTTTCCTTCATTGGCAGTGAGGGTTACGCTTTTACGACGGTATGGTTCCCATTCGCCATTTACTTGTTTTGCGCGAGTTGTATCAACATTAGCAATATTGGAAGAAATAACATCCATACGCAAGCGTTGCGCCGTTAAAGCGGAAGTAGTTGTATTCATGCTAGAAAATATTGACATCTTTATTTCCCTCCTTTAATGACCGTATTAAGCGTTTGAAATTTACCATTTATACGATCGATGAGCGAATTGTAATAAATCGTATTTTTAGCCAACTCCGACATTTCCTTATCTATATCTACACCGTTTCCGTTATGGCGATATTGGAAGTTTTCATAACTATAAACAGAAGGAGCCGTTTGTTTTATAACGAAATCAAAATGCCTTTCATCTGTTCTGTAAGCACTGATTTGTTTTTCATTTTCTTCTGCCAATAGTTGTTTAAAACTTACATCTTTTGCCTTGTAGTTGGGAGTATCGACATTAGCAATATTATGGGCAATAGTTTTATTTTTCAAGGTTGCGTATTTTAATCCATATTCTAAATTGCTTATAGCTCCGTCAAACAAATTCATACCGTCCCCCCCTTTATTTTCCATTGTTGTAAGATTCCTTAAATACTTACTCAATACTAGTATCAATTGTAAAGAAGATAATTCTCAGTGTCTATCGTCTTTTGGTACTTTTTAATAGTCATTCCGAATCAATTTTTCAACAATAATTTTGTAAAAAATACATTTTCCAATACCAAAAGTGATAGTTCGACAATAATCCTCCCAACATTTTATATTGCAAATACTATTATAGATAAAAAAAAATAATCATATAGTTCTAAAAAGTATATTTTAACTATTCATATAGTGAAAAATAAGTAGAAAGAATTTGTTGGATAATCGATTTAGATTTTAAACTTGTACAATCCTAATAATATATTGATATAACTATTTTGATAAAAAATGAGTTAAAAAAATTGATCATTCATAGAATTTACGCCATAAATAGTAGAGGTTGGGACAAATCTAAAAAAACATCATTTTCTCCAAGGAGAAATGATGTTTTTTTCAGCTTGTAGACAAAGTCCCTAACTAGTGGCCAAATCTACAGGCTTTTTTTGTATAATAGGGATAGAATTCTTGGTTAACGGGGGAAATTTAGGATGTTATCGAAGCGTACAGACAATAATCGAAATCAATTGGAAATGGTGGCTCTTGATCAATTGGTTCCAGAAGATCATTTGGTAAGGAAGATTGAACAAGCCATAGACTTTGATTTTATTTACGATCTTGTCAAAGATACCTATTGCCTAGATAACGGAAGGCCTAGTATTGATCCTGTTGTGCTCATTAAAATGGTCTTTGTGCAGTATTTATTTGGTATTCGATCCATGCGTCAAACGATCAAAGAAATTGAAACCAACGTGGCGTATCGATGGTTCTTAGGATATGGTTTCACAGAGAAAATTCCTCATTTTTCAACGTTCGGCAAGAATTATGTTCGTCGTTTTCAAGGTACTGATTTATTTGAACAGATTTTTTATCGTATTTTAAAAGAAGCGATGAATAAAGGATTAGTGGATGCATCTGTTGCCTTTATTGATTCAACACATGTCAAAGCTTTTGCCTCTAGATTTAGAAATAAAATTACAAGAAAATGATATTGCCTTCCACATTCACCATTTAGTTGAAAGTATTCCAGATGAAGCCTTCCAGCCGTTTCTTCGAAATACAGGTTGTCCTGCTTATCATCCACGCATGATGCTAAAAATTATTTTGTGTGCCTATTCGCAGTCTGTCTTTTCAGGTCGAAAAATTGAAGCGCTATTAAAGGACAGTATACGAATGATGTGGTTGGCACAAGGATATGAACCAAGTTATCGGACGATCAATCGTTTTCGTGTGCATCCGGAAGTAAAAGAATTAATTCGTCAATGTTTTGTCCAATTCCGTTGCCAACTGGTGGAAGAAAAGTTAATCGATCAAGAAGCCATTTTTATCGATGGTACGAAGATTGAAGCGAATGCCAATAAATTTACTTTCGTATGGAAGAAATCCATTGAAAAATACAACCAAAACTTAATTGAAAAGTCCAATCAGTTATACAACGAACTATTAGAAAAAGAAATCATCCCTGAAATGGAGCGGGAAAATGAGGGAGAACTGTCCGTTGAAGAACTCGCTCAAATGGTGCAACAAGTCGATGAAGTCATTAAGGAATATGACCAAAAGATAGAAACATCGCCCGATGCCACAGAACGAAAAGCATTAAGAAGCGAACGAAAATATCCAAAACAAGCGTACAAACAATTAATAGACTTCATTCTACGAAAACAAAAATACCAAAAAGACTTGGACATCTTGGGGGAACGGAACAGTTATTCCAAAACAGATCAAGATGCAACGTTCATGCGAATGAAAGACGACTATATGAAAAACGGTCAATTGAAAGCTGGATACAATGTACAAATCGCAACAGAAGGTCAATACGCACTAGCTTATAGCATCTTTCCAAATCCTACTGATACACGTACATTAATTCCGTTCTTGAATAAGATAGAAAAGGATTATTTTCCGTTGCCAAAGTATATTGTCGCAGATGCTGGTTATGGTAGTGAACAAAACTATGAAGACATCCTTTCGAATCGAAAATGTGAGGCACTCATTCCATATACCATGTATGAGAAAGAACAAAAGAAGAAATATAAACAAAATCCATTTCATCCAGACAATTGGATGTACGACGAAGAAAGTGATACCTACATTTGTCCAAATCAGCAGCGAGTAACCTTCCGTTATCGTTCTGTACGTACAGATAAGACCGGTTTCAAACGAGAATTGAAAATCTATGAATGTGAAAACTGTTCAGGATGTCCATTTCGTTCATCATGTACAAAAGCAAAGGAAGGCAATCACCGAAAGGTCATGGTGAATGAAAAATGGGAACAACAAAAAGAATATGTAAGAGCGAAGCTTTCAGAAGAAAAAGCTGGTTCTATTTTCCGTCAACGTAAAATAGACGTAGAACCAGTTTTTGGATTCTTGAAGGCTAATTTGCGTTTCACTCGATTTTCCGTTCGAGGAAAATCGAAAGTGGAAAATGAAATGGGCATTGCCTTAATGGCCGTGAATTTACGAAAATACACGGCCAACAAAGATCAACTAACCAAAAATAATGGGGATAAATGGAAAAAGGAGAATTTGAGTTGGCTCAAATTCTCCTTTTTCCTATCTAGAAGCTAGTTTTGTCCCAGCCTCTTTTTTGATATGTTATTAAAAATTGATTTCCGTTCGGGGGACTCTTTCCGCGGGCCCGGCTAGACTCTCCTCTGATTCATTCCTTCGCTCCTCGTGGTCTCGAGAGGGCTCGTCGCAGGAGTCGCCCCGTCACTCCAATCAATTTTTCGTTAGTTCAATTTTTTATCAAAACTCTTTCAACTGCCCCTTTAATTTTTTGTTTATGTCCCAGCCTCTTCTTTCGATCAGTCAAGTATATTTTATTAATTTGTATATGTTTTTAATTTAGTTGTAGTTGTGAGGGGGTACCCCCTCACAACTACAACTAAATTTTGGTATGCCAAAAAGACCTAACGATTTTTAATTTTGGCTATTTTCGTATAGATTGTTGCTATATAGGACATTATGTACAATAGAGTCATAAAAGGTAGAAAGGGTGTTCCGTATGGCAATGGCTTGGCACGATGTTTACCAAGACTTCTATACACTTCCAAAGAAAGAACAGTTGGAATTATTTAGAGCCATTAAAAAGGACTTGTTTCCAGAGCCAAAATCCGACATTCAAAAATGGTCAGAGAGGTTCGTGAAACTCGCTTTTCTAAAGGATTAGCGTGTGTTCACTGTGGAAGTATGTCCGTTAAACGTAATGGGAGATATCGTTCTCGCCAACGGTATCTATGTAAAGATTGTGGGAAGTCATTCAACGATATGACAGGTAGCCCATTGTCAGGAACAAGATACCCTCATAAATGGCTGAAATACTTTGAGATGATGGTGAAAGGCTACACATTGCCAAAGATAGCGGAAGAACTTCATATTCACATTTCAACTGCCTTTTATTGGCGACACAAAATTCTATATGCGATTCGTTCTCTTGGTCATCCAACACTAAAGGGAATCGTGGAAAGCGATGAAACTTACTTTTTAGAAAGTGAAAAAGGCAAAAAGTTCATCGCTCACAGAAAGGCTCGTAAACGTGGCGGTGTAGCCAAAAAACGTGGCATTTCTAAAGAACAAATTTGTGTGGTAGTTGCACACGATAGAAACGGACAAATCCTTTCCCAAATGGTAGGAAGAGGTCGTGTTACGGCTATGGAAATTGATGAGGTGTTAGGAAAACATATTGACACCTCTGCTTTGCTATGCACAGATACAGCAACCAACTATAAAAAATTCGCTACGATGAAGGGATTACAACACGAAGCCATTAATGTTCGTAAAGGTGTCTATACAAAGAAAGGAATTTACCATATTCAACACGTCAACGGGTATCATACTCGTTTGAAAAAGTGGATGGATAGGTTTCAAGGTGTAGCAACGAAATACCTTGATAACTACTTATTCTGGCATCGTTTTCTTGAATTGAATAAGAAGATACCGAAAAAAGAATAAGCGAAAGAAATGTTCCTTGCCTCTTGCCAACAAGTAAATTTTACAACTGTTGAAACAATTAGAAGGAGTGCATAAATCAATCCCCTCCTAAGGCATTGACCTTGTAATTACTTCAATGACTAACGTAAGAACACCTAAAACGATGGTCATTAAAGTTGAACTGAATAATACTTTTCTACTGACAACAGTAAATTTTTGGTTTTTAATGAACTTTCGATAAGCAAAATAGACGAAAATACCCAATATAATTGAGAAAATCCAACTTATTAAGCCCACTTGTGTAACCAATTTTCGCCAATCGAAAACCCAAAAGTATAGAATGGCGAAATGAATGGCTACTAAGGGTATCGTTATGATTACCGATATTAACCTTAACATAATCATCACTCCCAGATTTATTATACCATTATTTTTGAAAAAATTTGGTAAACATTTATTGAGGTTATTAGCAACAATTTTTTAGAAAAGAGCCTTAATTTTTTCGAAAGGTCATTTATGGTATAGTGTAGTTAATCGATTATTTAACTTAAGGCAGTTTCATAATCGTAAAAAATGCCATGTGTCAGTAACTGGAACGTCACTTTTAAAAATTTATTGATACAGGCGATAATCGCAACCTTATGAGGCTTTCTCTGAGGTTGTGTTTTTAATTTATAATAGTAATCTACAAAATGATTCGGTTTATCTTTCTTCTTCATAATCATGGCACACACCATAAAATATAAAAGCTTTCGCAAGTGTTTGTTACCTCTTTTATTAATACGATCATGATACTGTGTATTCCCCGTTTGATAGCGCATAATATCAATTCCCGCATAAGCATTCAATTGTTTAGCATTTTGAAAGCGACGAATATCACCCATTTCCCCAATTAATCTACAAGCAGTAGAATCACCGATACCAGGGATGGAACGTAAAACAATATACTCTTTTCGATCTTTTGATAAAGTAATCATTTGTTGGACAAGTGCTTCTTTTTTATCCTTTAATTCTGCTATTCGATTTGCGTAATCACGGACTTGTTCACATCGCACATCGGTAGATTCAATCGCTGGATCACTATTTTGAGCAGCTTCTAATAAAGCAATTGCTTTTTTCTCTGCCCGTTCTAAAGAAAGGTTCTTTCTTGTATTCGCTTTTAGGCGATTCTTCATGACAGTTTTAGAGTGAGCTAAAACAAGTGTTGGGTGTGGGGATCGTTGTACTATATTTAAAAATAGTGCAGAATTTGGTGTCAGTATTTTTTCTAATTCTGGAAAACTCAATTGTAAAATGGAATGCATACGATTTTTTAATAAAATCATTTCTTCATCAATTTCATCATCATAACGTGTCAATGCCCGCATCTGCTCATAATAATCATCTTGGATATAGGTTGGTTCTCTCTCCATTTTAAAATGTGTTTTGGCGAATTCATGAGCATCGCTTATATCGGTTTTATGCCGACGCATCTTCGCCATTTGTCAGTTGGCTTCAAGGGGATAATATGCATAACCGTAATCTTTTAAAAATGCTTCCATCGGTTTTGAATAAACACCTGTTGCTTCAAATACAATGTCTGGTGCTTGGTCATCAAGTGATGTAATATCTACTATTCGCTTATGTAATTGTTCAAAATCTCTTCGTGTATGATTGATTTCACCTTCTAAAAATCCCTGAGGCTGGTCGACTTTTCTTCACTTCTACTATAAAAAATAGTAGCACAAACCTTGGCCTTGGTTTGTACTACTAATCTTAGTATGTTTTAAATTACTTCATTTTAATTTCGGCTAAAGCAGTTAAGAATTTATCATTTAATACTTTAATATAAGTCCCTTTCATACCGAGGGATCTTGATTCGATGACACCTGCTGATTCAAGTTTACGCAATGCATTTACAATCACAGAGCGGGTAATGCCGACGCGGTCTGCAATTTTGGATGCAACGAGCAACCCTTCATTACCATCAAGTTCTTCAAAAATATGTTCAATAGCTTCTAATTCACTATATGAAAGTGAATTGATGGCCATTTGCACAACTGCTTTACTGCGCGCTTCTTCTTCAATTTCTTCCGCTTTTTCGCGCAAGATTTCCATTCCAACTACTGTCGCACCATATTCCGCTAAAATTAAATCGTCATCGCCAAATCGTTCCTCTAAACGGCCTAAAATTAAAGTTCCTAAGCGTTCACCGCCACCGATGATTGGCACAATTGTTGTCAAACCATTTTTGAAAATGTCACGGTTTTCAACTGGGAAAATTGTGTATTGGCTATTGATATCAATATTTGGCGAAGTTTCCGTAATCTCTTGAAGACTTTTTGTATAGTCTTCTGGGAATTGACGTTCTTCCAACATTTTTTTCATTCGTTCGTTTTCAATTTTTTGATGAATGGAGATGCCTAATAATTTTCCTTTACGGCTCACAATAAATACATTGCTATCAATAGTTTCTCCTAATGTATCCGCCATCTCTTTGAAATTTACCGGTTTTCCTGCTGTTTTCTGCAATAATGCGTTAATTTTTCTTGTTTTCGTTAACAAATCCATAATAATATCCTCCTAGGGTTTAATAATAATCATTGGTATTCTAGAAAATATTTTTTCTTCTATAGTCCATCTTTTATAAAATAAACTGCGACAAATCCTTGTTTTTTGAAATCTCGCCGAGTTTTTTATCGACATAGGAACGGGTAATTTGCACATGCGTCGGTGCAATTTCTGGAGCTTCAAAAGATAGTTCTTCCAGCAAACGTTCCATTATGGTATGCAATCTTCTTGCACCAATATTGTCTGTTTGTTGGTTCACTTCCGTTGCTATTTCAGCAATCCGCTCAATGGCATCATCGGAAAAATCAACGGAAATGCCTTCTGTTTCAAGCAAAGCCTTATATTGCAATATGAGAGATTGATCCGGTTCTTTCAAAATCCGGACAAAATCTTCTTTTGTCAACTTCTCCAATTCCACACGGATTGGGAATCGGCCCTGCAATTCCGGAATTAAATCGCTTGGTTTTGACATATGGAAAGCTCCGGCAGCAATAAACAACATATAATCCGTTTTAACTGGTCCATATTTTGTAGGTACCGTTGAACCTTCCACAATCGGTAAAATATCTCGTTGTACCCCTTCTCGGGATACATCAGCAGAAGAATGTTGGCCACGACTGGCAATTTTGTCAATTTCATCAATGAAAATAATGCCCGATTGTTCTGCCCGTTTAATGGCTTCTTGGGCCAATTCCTCGGAATCGATCAGCTTGTTCGCCTCTTCGATCGTTAAAACACGGCGGGCATCTTTTACTTTCATGCGTCGTTTTTTCGTTTTCTTTGGCACAAGGCTTGATAGCATATCTTGCATGCCGCTTGAACCCAGCTCCGGCATTCCTGGAATCATCATGTCAAGGAATGCGGTGTTTTGTTCAGTCACTTCCACTGTAACCCATTCTTCTTCCAATTTACCGGCTAATAAATCTTCCTTTACTTTGGAACGTTTCATGCGGATTTCCGCTTCATCTTGGGAATCCGATGCGCTTTCCGTTTTTTGACCACCAAAGAAGATTTCAAATGGATTTTGTGTCATTTTGGTTTTTGTTTTAGATGGAACAAGTAATTTTACCAATGCTTCGTTCGCTTGTTGCACCGCTTGGTCTTTTACTTTTTCCATCATTTCTTCTTTCACAAGTCTTCTAGAGGCTTCGACAAGATCACGAACCATCGATTCCACATCTCTGCCGACATAACCTACTTCTGTAAACTTCGTCGCTTCTACCTTTACAAAGGGAGCGTTTGTGAGTTTTGCAATTCTCCGAGCAATTTCTGTCTTCCCAACACCGGTAGGTCCTATCATTAAAATATTTTTTGGAATGACTTCATTTTTTAATTCATCATTAAGGAGAGATCTTCGGTATCGATTTCTTAACGCAATGGCTACAGCCCTTTTTGCAGCATCTTGGCCTACGATATATCTGTTTAACTGTTCAACAATTTGTCTTGGCGTAAGTGTTGTCATTCGTCTAGCGCCTCCACAATAATATGATGGTTTGTATACACGCAAATATCGGCTGCTATAGTCAGAGCCGCCTTTGCAATTTGTTCGGCTGTCATCTGCTCTCCTGCATGCTGTTTTAAAGCTCTTCCAGCTGCAAGGGCATAATTCCCGCCGGAACCAATTGCAAGAATGCCATCGTCTGGCTCTATTACTTCACCGGTACCTGAAATCAATAGCAGCGTATTTTTATCCATAACTAATAAAAGTGCCTCTAATTGACGAAGAATTTTATCTCCCCGCCATTGTTTCGCCACTTCGACCGCTGCCCTTTTCAGATTGCCGCTATATTCGTTCAATTTTGATTCAAACATTTCAAATAACGTAAATGCATCGGCGACCGAACCAGCAAAACCGGCCAATACTTGCCCGTTAAATAGTTTTCTTACTTTTCTTGCGGTGTGTTTCATCACCACAGAATTTCCTAATGTGACTTGCCCGTCGCCAGCCATTGCACATCTGCCTTTATGATGAATGGCAAATATTGTAGTAGCATGCATTTCCATTTATTATCCCTCCTTACCATTATGCTCTCGGATGCGCCTTCATATAAGTACTTCGCAGGTGTTCCTTTGTCACATGGGTGTAAATTTGAGTGGAGGATAAATTTGCATGTCCGAGCATTTCCTGCACTGACCGTAAATCTGCTCCATTATTCAATAAATGCGTAGCAAACGTATGACGCAGCATATGAGGATAAATCTTTGTATGCATGCTCGCTTTCTGAATCATTTCATTTAAAATATAACGAACACCATCGTCCGTTAGTTCTCCACCACGCAAATTTACAAACAATCGATTATGTTTTTTGTTTTTCATTAAAATCGGCCGGGCTTCATTAACATATTTCAATAAAGCATCATGTGCATATTGTCCAAAGGGAACTATTCTTTCCTTCCGGCCTTTTCCCATCACCCGGAGAATAGAGTAATGGAAATCTATATCATCCAATTCAATGGCAACACATTCACTGACGCGGATGCCTGTAGCGTACAACAATTCTAATATCGCCATATTTCGGATAGATTTTAAATCTTCTCCTTTATTTGCTTCAAAAAGCTGTGCCAGTTCATCTTCATAAAAAAAATGAGGCAATAATTTTTCTTTTTTTGGATGGTATAAAGATAGGAAGGGTGATGCATCCATGCCATAATCCCGATTCAGAAAACGGAAGAATGTACGGATTGAAGAAATTTTTCTAGAAATTGTCGCCCTGGACATTTTTTCTTCATAAAGCTTTGTTACAAAAAGCCGCGCATGCAAATACTCCACTTCTTTGAAGTCTTCAATTCCTTCCAAATTCAAAAATTCGATGAACTGCATTATATCTCGTTCATATTCTTTCACCGTGTGAACAGAAAAGTTTTTTTCCACTTGAATTACTCGGAGAAATTCATCAAGCGCTTTCATTGGCTGAATGTTCAACCAAACCACCTCTATTCGGAGCACCAACATGATTGGCACATTCTAGTCATTCCAACTGCAATGCACATTTAGTGAAAACATCCATTCAAGACTGTATACCTAACTTGCAATTACATCAAGTAAAAAGTTAATCAATAATATTAAAATTCAGTATATCTTCACAATTTGTTAATAAATCATCATTTATTAAATTGGGCATAAGAATAGCCTCTAAAATTATAGCAACATTTAGAGGCTAAAATCAATTATATCGTTTGAGAATTCATAAAATTTTGAATTATGGCAATTGCACGCTCAGCATGCTTTAATGCTCGTTCTTGTTTTGACTTGATGCGTTCGCCAAGTTCTGGAAAAATACCGAAGTTGACATTCATCGGTTGGAAGTTCTTTGAATCTGCTTCTGTAATATACCGGGCCATGCTTCCTAAAGCCGTTTCGATAGGAAATTCGACAGGTTCTTTTCCTAGTGCTAAGCGGGCTGCATTGATTCCTGCGATTAGTCCGCTTCCTGCAGATTCAACATATCCTTCCACTCCCGTCATTTGTCCAGCGAAAAATAAGTTCGGACGGGATTTTAATTGATATGTTTTCATCAAAACTTTTGGCGAGTTGATGAACGTATTGCGATGCATCACACCATAACGGACGATTTCAACATTTTCCAAACCAGGGATTAAACGGAATACTTCTTTTTGAGCACCCCATTTTAAATGAGTTTGGAAACCTACTATATTATATAAAGTTCCCGCCGCATTATCTTGTCGAAGCTGCACCACCGCATATGGCCGTTCCCCAGTTCTCGGATCTTCCAATCCTACTGGTTTTAACGGGCCAAATAATAATGTTTTTGGTCCACGTTTTGCCATAACTTCAATTGGCATACAACCTTCAAAGTATATTTCCTTTTCAAAATCTTTCAATTCGACGACTTCCGCATTCACTAATGCTTCATAAAACCGTTCAAATTCTTCCTTTGTCATCGGGCAATTTAAATAGGCTGCTTCCCCTTTATCATAACGGGACTTCAAGTATACTTTATCCATATTGATGCTGTCTTTCTCCACAATTGGAGCAGCTGCATCATAGAAATAAAGATACTCTTCTCCTGTCAACTCTTGTATTTTTTTAGCCAATGCTTCAGACGTTAACGGACCTGTCGCAATGACTGTAATGCCTTCTGGAATTTCCGTTACCTCTTCATTGACAATTTCAACAAGTGGATGGTTTTTCAATTGTTCTGTTACAAATCCAGAAAACTCATGCCGGTCAACAGCCAGCGCCCCACCAGCAGGAAGGCTTGCTGAATCCGCAGCCTTGATGATTAATGAGTTCATAATTCTCATTTCTTCTTTCAAAACACCAACTGCATTTGTAAGGGCATTGGCGCGCAAGGAGTTGGAACAAACCAACTCAGCAAATTTATCGGTGTGATGGGCTGGCGTTTGTTTAACCGGTCTCATTTCATATAATTTTACTTTGACGCCGCGGCTTGCAATTTGCCAAGCCGCTTCACTTCCTGCAAGTCCTGCTCCGATTACATTTACAACTTGTTCTGTCATTTGATCATCTTCCTAACTTTATTGTGTAGATTCTTCATAGTCGCAATTTGTACATTGAACTTGTACACCTTTTTTCACTTTCTTTTCAACTAATAATGAATTGCATTTTGGACAAGGTCTACTAATCGGCTTATCCCAAGACATAAAATCGCAGTCTGGATATTTTTCACAACCGTAAAACACTCGTTTTGTTTTACTTTTCCGTTCCACAATTTCACCGGTTTTACATTTTGGACATTTTACGCCGATTGGTTTTGTAATAGTTTTTGTATTTCGGCATTCCGGGAAATTGGAACAAGCCATAAATTTCCCATATCTCCCTAATTTATAGACCATTGGTGCACCGCATATTTCACAGTCTTCACCTGTTGGTTCATCTTTAATTTCAATTTTTTCAATGGCTTCATCAGCATATTGGAGATGTTTTTCAAAATCTTTATAAAAATTATCAATAATTTGGATCCAGTCAATTTTTCCTTCCTCGATTTTGTCTAAATCCGCTTCCATTTTTGCTGTAAATTCGATGTCAATAATTTCTGGGAAAAATTCAACCATTAATGAATGGACGATTTCCCCCAGCTCCGTTGGTACAAAGCGTTTATTATCGAGTTGTACATATCCGCGTCTTTGAATAACATCAAGGGTTGGTGCATAGGTGGAAGGCCTTCCAATGCCAAGTTCTTCTAATTCTTTTACAAGTCTTGCTTCCGTATAGCGTGGAGGCGGTTGAGTGAAATGTTGCTTTGGATTAATTTCTACAGATTTAATTTTGTCCCCCACTTGTAAATCGGGAAGCATTTTTGTAGTTTCTTCCGTTTGGTCGTCTGTTCCTTCCACATAGACTTTCATAAACCCTGAAAATTTCACTTGTGAACCATTTGCCCGGAAGATGCAGTCCGAATTTTTTAGTTCCACTGTCACTGTATCCAATACAGCCGGCGCCATTTGGCTGGCTACAAAACGATCCCAAATTAGGCGGTAAAGTCTCAGTTGGTCGCGTGTTAGCACATCTTTCAATTGTTCAGGCGTTCTCATAACGCTGGTTGGACGAATGGCTTCGTGGGCATCTTGGGCAGCTGGTTGTTTTTTCACCTTTTGAATTTCCCCAGCCACATATTCCTTACCATATTGATCGTAAATATATTGCATTGCTTCTGCTTTTGCAGCCTCTGAAACCCGCGTTGAATCTGTACGCATGTAAGTAATTAACCCGACTGTTCCTTCTTGTTTTCCAATATCAATTCCTTCATAAAGCTGCTGGGCAATCATCATCGTCTTTTTCGCCCGGAAATTTAATTTCCTTGCTGCTTCTTGCTGAAGGGAGGAAGTTGTAAAAGCTGGAGCTGGATTTCTTTTTCTCTCCTTTTTCGTTACATTTAAAACTTCAAATTCGGAACCTTCTATTTTTTGAAGAATTTCTTCAACTTGTTTTTGATTTGTCAGTTTTACTTTTTCTTTTCCATTTCCGAAATATAAAGCTTCAAATTGCTTTTTATCCTTTTCAAATTTTCCTTCAATTGTCCAATATTCTTCATGAACGAAATTTTTAATCTCATTTTCCCTGTCGATAATAAGACGCAACGCAACAGACTGCACTCGGCCAGCCGATAGTCCTTTTTTGACTTTTTTCCATAATATTGGGCTTATATTGTAACCAACAAGCCGGTCTAATACTCTGCGTGCTTGTTGGGCATCCACAAGATGTTTATTAATGGGCCTAGGATGCTTGAACGATTCTAATATCGCATCCTTTGTAATTTCGTTAAATACCACCCGACATTCACTTTCTGTATCGATATTTAACGCTTTCGCTAAATGATATGCAATCGCTTCACCTTCTCGGTCAGGGTCGGCTGCAAGAAATACTTTTTTCGCCTTTTTGGCAGCAGTTTTTAACTCCTGCAAGATCGGGCCTTTTCCGCGGATTGTTATATATTTAGGTTGATAATTATTTTCCGTATCAATCCCCATTTGGCTTTTAGGAAGATCGATTACATGTCCAATGGATGCTTTTACTTTATATTTTTTTCCTAAATAGCGTTCAATGGTTTTCGCTTTTGCTGGTGATTCCACTATCACTAAATAATCTGCCATCTAACTTCCTCCTCACTAGAGGCACCTTGATAAATGATTAAAGAAATTCCTGAAGCAAAATGTATAACAGTTTGAATAATATTGCAACTTTTTTTCAATAGATTCCCTAAAAAAACAAATTTAGTTCCTCTAAAATTTGCTGTCCATTCCATACAGGAGTAGCCCCTTCTCTCAATAAATAATTAGTTCCTTCCGACAGTTTCGAATCAATGGGACCTGGGACAACAAAAACGTCTTTTCCGTGTTCTAAAGCATGATCTGTTGTAATTAATGTTCCGCTTTTTCTAGCAGCTTCTGTTACGACGATCGCCTCGCTAATACCACTTATAATACGATTTCTTAGGGGAAAATGCCACTTTTTGGGGCCCGCATATGGCGGAAACTCAGTAACCAATAAATGATTTTTCCCCATTTCCTTCGCTAAGTTTTCATTTTGTTTCGGATAAACATAAAACAATCCGTTTCCTAATATGCCAATCGTTTTTCCACCAAATCGAATGGCTGCTAAATGGGCCATCGTATCCGCACCTTTGGCAAGCCCGCTGACAATGATGAAATCTCTTTCAATCAACGGAGGAATAATGGCCTCCAAGGCTTTTATTGTATAGTCTGTTGCCATTCTGGAACCGATAATAGCAATTTTTCTTTTTTTCAGTAATGAAAGATCCCCTTTTGCATAAAGAACCGCTGGCGGATCAATCAAGGTGAATAAAGAACGGGGGTAATTGGAATCAGTATATGGAATAACATGGATTCCTTTATCATTATATGCATCATATAAATTATTTTTTAATATTCTCTTATAATTTATTAAAATCTGATTGGCATTTTCTGATGAAAGATGGAGAATGGTTTGCAATTTTGCAGGAGATAATTCAATGAGAGCTTGGAGGGAAGAAATTTCATTTAATAGTTTTTTCAGCTTGTTTAATGGTAGAGGGTAAACATAGTGGAGGGCTAATAACTCATTCAACGAAAATGAGTCCACTGAACCACTCCTTCAAGAAATGATTTGTGACCGCCATAAATATAGAAAGGGAATGAAAAAGTGTAACGCACAATGGCGCTACACTTTTTAGTTTAATGGGTTTTACATTTTTCGTATAGTCCTTTTTCTTTCAAAACTTTAATTAATGTTTCCCCGATGACGGATGGTGTTGGTGCAACCTCAATTCCCGCATCATTCATCGCTTTAATTTTTTCTTTTGCTGTACCTTTCCCACCGGAAATAATTGCTCCCGCATGTCCCATTCGTTTACCAGGAGGGGCTGTTTGACCAGCGATGAATCCGACAACCGGTTTTCTCATGTTTTCTTTAATCCAAGCCGCCGCTTCTTCTTCCGCAGTACCGCCAATTTCTCCAATCATTACAACCGCATACGTTTCCGGATCTTCATTAAATTCTTTTAATACATCTACGAAACTTGTGCCATTTACCGGGTCACCACCGATACCAACCGCTGTTGTTTGCCCAATACCTGCTTCCGTTAATTGGTGTACCGCTTCATAAGTTAATGTACCGGAGCGGGATACAATTCCTACATGCCCTTTTTTCAAAATATATCCCGGCATAATTCCAATTTTGCATTCTTCAGCTGTCACGAGTCCAGGACAGTTTGGCCCTAGTAAGCGGGTTTTCTTCCCTTCCATATAACGCTTAACTTTCACCATGTCTAAAACTGGAATATGTTCAGTAATGCAACATGTAAATTCCAATTCTGCTTCCACCGCTTCTATAATCGCATCGGCGGCAAATGGTGCAGGAACGAAAATAACAGAAGCATTGGCGCCTGTTGCTGCTTTTGCTTCAGCCACCGTATTAAAGACAGGTACTCCTTCAATAATTTGTCCACCTTTACCAGGTGTCACACCTGCTACGATTTTCGTACCATATTCCAACATTTGTTTTGTGTGAAATAAAGCTGTATCTCCGGTAATTCCTTGAACAATGACTTTCGTATCTTTATTTACGTAAATCGCCATTCTACTCCCCAGCCTTTCTTACTTTACAAGTTCAATGATTTTTTGTGCGCCTTCAGCCATTGAAGTTGTACCGATAATATTTAAACCGGATTGATTTAATATTTCTTTTCCGAGTTTGGAATTTGTCCCTTCCAAGCGAACAACTAACGGAACGTTTAGACCTACTTCTTTCGCTGCAGCAACAACACCTTCTGCGATGACATCACATTTCATAATTCCCCCAAAGATATTGATGAAAATACCTTTTACATTTGGATCGGAAAGAATAATTTTAAATGCTTCCGTCACCTTTTCTGTATTTGCACCGCCTCCAACATCCAAGAAGTTGGCTGGAGAGCCCCCATAGTAGCTGATTGTGTCCATGGTAGCCATCGCAAGCCCTGCACCGTTTACAAGGCAACCAATATTTCCATCCAAGGAAATATAGTTCAAATCATATTTGGATGCTTGAATTTCTTTCGGGTCTTCTTCATCAAAATCACGTAGTTCAACAATATCAGGATGACGATAAAGGGCGTTGCCATCAAAATTAAATTTCGCATCTAGCGCCATAATTTTGTCGTCTTCTGTCAAAACAAGTGGATTAATTTCAAGAATAGAAGCATCTTTTTCTACAAAAGCTGTATATAATCCAATCATAAGTTTAACAGCTTGATTTAGTAATTTTGTAGGAATTTCCATGTTAAGCGCCAATCTTCTCGCTTGGAATGGTAATAAACCTGTCACCGGATCAATCACTTCTTTGAAAATTTTCTCAGGTGATTGTTCCGCCACTTCTTCAATTTCCATTCCGCCTTCAGAAGAACCCATCACAGTAATTCGGGAAGTGGAACGGTCTAATATGAAACTTAAATAATACTCTTTTTTTATTTCGCAGCCTTCTTCAATATAAAGGCGTTTAACTTCTTTTCCTTGAGGACCTGTTTGTTTTGTGACTAATTTTTTTCCTAGCAATTCTTTTGCGTATGCTCGTACCTCATCTAAATTTTTCGCCACTTTTACCCCGCCAGCTTTTCCTCGTCCGCCTGCATGGATTTGCGCTTTTACTACAATAATATTTGAATTAAGTTCCTTCGCCACTTTTACAGCCTCTTCTGGAGAAAAAGCGACTCTGCCGTTCGGAACTGCCACTCCATAGTTTCTAAGTATTTCCTTCCCCTGATACTCATGGATATTCATTTGCCATCCTCCAATTCACCAATAATCGGAAAAAAATTCTGACTATTATTATTTTAATCAAATGTTTATCAAATGTCTATATTCTCGTTTTTCGTAAAAATAAACTAGTTTTAGACATTTTTTTCTGCATTATGCACATAATACCCTTTTACTTTTACAATATCGCTATAATCTTGTCAACTATTTGAACTAATTTTTCTGTCTAAACGATAAATAAAAGCGAAAACTTCCGCCACCGCTTCATACAAATCGGGGGGGATGGATTCGTTTAAATCTAGTTGTCCCAATAGTTCTACAAGATTTGGATCTTCATAGATTGGAACATGATGCTCCTCCGCTTTTTGAAGAATATTTTCCGCAATTTTCCCTTTCCCTTTTGCCACTACTCTTGGACTTGTGTCTTCAGGATTATATAAAAGGGCAATCGCTTCCTTTCGTTTTTCTTTCATATGCGAATATCTACCCCCTTATGAGGCGTCTTACAATCATTGCCTTTTTCCATTGTTTTTGATAGACTTTCCTTTTTCGCGAAAGGTTTAAACATTACGCCAGATAGATGATAATTTCTTTCTTCCAAGCCGGCTTTTAATGTTTTTTTCAATGGCTCTGCAAATACTTCCAACCCTTTTTGTTCATTGTATACATAAATCGTCACAATTCGATTTTGCACTTGCATATCAATGACCGTTTCTTTTAAAGCCTCCAGATTTAAATAGAATAGAATTCGAGCAAAATCGGAATCAATTTTACCATCTTTATTCATTCTGCCATTCCATTGAACCGTCGCATCCACCTGTTTTCCTAAAAAGTGCAATGGAATTTGCATGATGATTTGATGCTGATGTCCTGCTTCTCCGGATAAAAGCTGCATGCCATTTAAGCGTGCAAGAAGGATTTCTGCCGCATTTTTTAATTCCGCCGGTGAATGTTCATCCTGCACGAGCAACAACAATTGAGGCTTTAAAGACTGCATCATTGTTTCGATATCTGCATTTTTGTTCAATGCCGCTTCAAAGCTCAATCCAAGGTTTTTTAAAATCGTATGAATGGCTTTTTCCATCCCTTGGCCGTTTAATTTGGAAAGCAGCGTTGCTTCCGATTCTGCGAGCATCGCCTTTGTTGCCTGTTCGTTCGAATTTTCAAAAATTTTGGCTATATTTTTTAATGCGATTTCGGGATTTTCAGCCAATTCGTGTTTTAAAAGCGACAAAAGTTGAACCTTTGGGGAAATACCTTGTTCTTTTGTGAATATTCCATTAAGTGTTTGTTCTGAATAAGCTTTTAAAAGTTCTGTATGAAGCTGTTTCACTAATTGCTCGCTATGATTAGATCCTTCAAAAGATTTGACCAGTTGGTGGATGGCATTTTTTTGCTGTGCCGATAAGTTTGGTTCATTTTCAATAAACTGTGTAATTTGTTGAATCTTTTGAGCCATTGACGGGTTGGAGTTAAATTGCAGTTGGGAAATAAAGCTTCCTGCCGTTTCGTTGCGGGAAGAAACTTTGAGCAAATTCAACCAATTTTCTAAGTTAGCTTCCTTCGGCAATATGGCTGCTTCTTTTAAAATATTTAACGCTGCCGTTTTTACTGCAGAATCTTTGGCCAATAGTTTCGCTTCTTTGAAGGCGTTCAATGTCTCGTTTCTAGGCGTCGGCCCATTTGTTAAAATTTTAGCCTCTTTAGAAGCTTGGTTTGCAGGTAGTTCGCTGGATGCAAGCTTTGCTTCATTCAATCCTTCGTTTTTCAACGCTGAACCTTGAATTAAAAGATTCAACGCGTCTTTTGAATTTGCTCCTTGTTCACTTTGCAAAAGAATGTTTATAGAACGAGCAATCATCATCCCAGCTTTTTCAGTTTGAAAAGGTTTGGCAATGGACTCTATGGCATTGAATAGATTGGCTTTTACTTGCGGGGATATTTGGCTATTTTGTTCAAGCAACTTAACAAATTGCTCGAGATTTTTTGTGATGCCATTTGTTTTAGAACCAAAAAGGAGCGCTTTAAACCCTTCTTCTGTAAATGGGATTTTTAAATCCACCAATTTTTGCAATGCTTGCAGCGCTTCCTGCTTTAATACGCCCTCCGGCAAATTTTTTAACCAGCTCTCTGCTTGCAGCAATTGCTCCTTTGCAATCGGCAGTTGATTTTTAAGAAAATGGGACAACAATTGCTGCATCTCTTGGCTCTTTGGCAAATTTAAAGATTCCATCAATTGCTGCACATTCAAAGAATCCTTCACAATAGGCCCAGAAACCACTTTCAATTGCGCTTCAGGATTTGTGCTTGTCACTTGAAAAAAATGCGCATCTCCCACCTTTAAAGGCGTTTCTAGCTTTGCCACAAGCCGATGCCCGCCTATTTGAATTTCGGCTGTTTGATTTGGATATAATTGTTTTACACTGCCATAAAAAACTTGCCCTTGTTTTAATACTAAAGGGCTTTTTTGAACGTTCATCTGCTGATTTTGAATCGGTTGAAAGGAAGGAATGGTCATAGCTTCACCTTCTCCTCTAGCATGGATTTAATTGGTTCAAAGGTTTTCCGATGATGAACAGTCGGTCCAAACCGTTCAATGGCTTCCAAATGTTCCTTTGTGCCGTATCCGGCGTTTTTGTCGAATCCGTATTGAGGATATTGTTTATGTAGTTCTTCCATATATAAATCCCGTTCATGTTTCGCTAATATGGATGCCGCGCCAATGGCAAGGCTTTTCGCATCGCCCTTTACTATCGCTTCTTGTTGTATATCTATTGGAATTGAGACGGCATCCGCAATGACAAAATCCGGACGAATTTTTAAATTTTCTACGCATGTTTTCATCGATTGTTTTGTCGCTTCTAAAATATTGATTTCATCAATGACTTCCGCACTTTGAAAATGAATGTAATAATCGATGGCGTGTTTTTTTATAATCTCTGCAAATTCCGCCCGTTTCTTTTTGGAAAGTTGTTTTGAATCGTTAACTCCAACCAACTCCGGGCAATCTTTAGGCAAAATGACAGCGCAAGTCACGACCGGTCCGGCTAAAGGCCCTCTTCCCGCTTCATCCACTCCCGCTAAATAAGCGCCTTCAAAGGGAAGGAAACTTTCGTCAAAAGATTGTTTTTGCCGGAATTGTTCATGTAATTTTTTTTGTTTTTCCATCCGTTTTTGAAATTGCAAAAAAGCTTTTTGTACGCTTGCCCGTTCGTCCTTTTCTAGTTCCTGCATCCATGGTTCATAGGTTTTCGCGTTTTTTAACGCTTCTACAATTTCTTTTATTGTTTTCATATAAAACTCATTCTTTCTCCTATTTTTATTTTATATCGGTTTCATTCCATAGCTTATAAGACTATAGAGTTATTCTACCCCTGTTGTACTGGCCCATCAATTTATTTTATAATGATGGGGAATAGAATAGGTCATGGAGGAAAAAAAAATGAATAAACTGTACATTGTATTGATACTTTTAATCCTGCTAATTGCCTGCAATGAGGAATCAGCACAACATGAAAAGAAAAGTCCAATGGAACATCATGAAGAAAGCCATACGCAGCACAATCCGTTGTCCGGAGATTTGCAGGAACTTACTGCTAAGGAGGAATTGCCTGCTTTTTTAAAGGAAAAACATGAAACAGTGTCAGCTGTATATAAAATCGCTTTAGAATATGCTGATGTATTAGAGTGGATTCCTTGCTATTGCGGATGTGGGGAATCAGCAGGCCACAGAAGCAGTTTAAATTGCTTCATCGCAGAAATTCGGGAAGATGAAGTGCTTTGGGATGACCACGGAACCCGCTGCCAAGTTTGCTTGGAGATTGCCGTTGAATCAGCAAAACTAGCCAAAGATGGGAAATCCATTCAAGAAATTAGGACATATATCGACGAAAAATATCAAGAAGGCTACTCCACTCCAACTCCAACCGAAATGCCTGCATAATAAAAAACCATCCATCAAGTTTCTTATTTCAAACTTGACGGATGGTTTTTCCATTAATTTTCAACCGTTTCTTTTTCTAATTCTTCTTCCACAAAATCAAAGGTCAGCTTTCCTAATTCTAAATTGCGAATGTCTCGGACAATCAACTCCGATACACGGTCATAATCAATTTCACCGCCTGCGCCTAACACATTGCGCAATCTTCCAATATGGTCAAAAGTTTTCACGATTTCCTCATCTACCGAGTCGATTCCATAACGCTCCCGCATTTGTTCTGGGTAATGGGTGGACAAAAAGTTCAATGCGTAGACGGCCAAATCTTCCATATTGATAATGGCATCTTTAATTGCTCCCGTCAGCGCAAGCTTCAATCCCACTTCTGGATCTTCGAATTTCGGCCATAAAATCCCTGGCGTGTCCAAAAGTTCCAGCTCTTTTCCGACCTTCACCCATTGCTGAGCTTTCGTCACACCAGGAGTATTTCCTGTTTTGGCTACGTTTCTTTTAGCCAATCGATTGATTAATGTGGACTTTCCTACGTTCGGTATTCCCACAATCATTGCACGGATGGCGCGGTTTTTCATGCCTTTTGCTCTCATGCGCGCCCACTTGTCCGCTAAAATCTCTTGGGCAGCTTTCGTTACTTGTTGCAGCCCTTTTCCTTGGAAGGAATTGACGGCAACCGCTTTAAACCCTTTATTTGAAAAATATTCAATCCATTTTTTCGTTTCGGATTCGTCTGCCATATCCGCTTTATTTAATAAAATCAACCTTGGTTTTTGCTGAATCACTTCATCAATCATCGGATTTCTTGAAGATAGCGGCAGGCGGGCATCCACAAGTTCAAAAACAATATCCACCAGTTTTAACTTTTCCTGAACTTCCCGCTTTGCTTTCGCCATGTGTCCCGGAAACCATTGAATTGTCACTTGAGTTCCTCCTTTCGCCAAAAAAAGAAAAGGAGTTGAACAGCTACTCCGCTCTTTTATTTCACAATTTTTACTTCACTTAAAGGCCAAAAGACAACATTGGTTTTACCAACGATTTTATCGATGCTGACAACACCTATATGTCGGCTATCTTTGCTGTAGCGTCGGTTATCTCCCATGACAAACACATACCCTTCTGGAATAACATCCATATTCGGGTCGATATCTTCAAGAGTAAAATCTTGCGTTAATTGGCCTTCTGAAAGTTGGGACTTATATTCATCCAAATAAGGTTCATCAATCGGTTCACCATTGACATAGAGCTGATCATCTTTATATTCAATATGCTCCCCTGGAAGACCGATAACTCGTTTAATATAGTCTTTTCCTTCCGGAGCATGGAACACAACGATATCAAATCTCTTTGGTTCTCCTAAACGATAACCGATTTTATTGACAATCATCTTATCCCCATCTTTTAAAGTCGGCATCATAGAATCTCCATCAACTACGATGGGAGTAAATAAAAAATATCGTATAACGACAGCAATGAGAAGAGCGATAATTAACGCCTTCGTCCATTCCCAAATCTCACTTTTTTCTTTTTTGCCTTTTTCCACGAGAGCGTCCCCTCCAAACCTGCTATCTACATTCTATTCCATTTTTATACTTCATGACAAGCAAAAGAAAGGAGGCTTTTTGAAACAAAGCCCCCTTAGTAGAAAAATTATAGAATTTCTTTGATACGTGCTGCTTTTCCGCGTAAATTGCGTAGATAGTAAAGTTTTGCACGACGTACTTTACCACGACGAACAACTTCTAATTTCGCAATTTTTGGTGAGTGTAGAGGGAATGTACGTTCAACACCTACACCGTAAGAAACTTTACGTACAGTAAATGTTTCGCTGATTCCGCCGCCACGACGTTTGATGACAACGCCTTCGAATGCTTGGATACGTTCGCGGTTACCTTCTAGAATTTTCACGTGTACGCGAACTGTATCACCAGGACGGAATTCAGGAAGGTCTGTGCGAAGTTGTTCTTTTGTAATTTCAGCAATAATATTTGACATCTTTTTTCTCCCCTTATATCGAATGTTCATATAGTATTGCCACTACAGCGGAACATCGTAATTAACGCTTCCCATAGAAGCACAAAGTGAATAATAACATAATTCAAGTCAATATGCAAGCGAAATCCGAAGAGACAAACAATCTACTAAAAGGGATGTTTATTCATATTAATCCAGCTTTTAAAATATTCATCTTTCTGTACTTTTTCTTTTTAATGTTTCGATATACGCCTTTTGTTTTGGCGTCAATTCCATTTGCTCCAATAAATCAGGTCTCCGCTCAAAAGTGCGCTTCAGCGACTGTTCCATTCGCCATTCTTCAATTTTTTGATGGTTTCCAGAGAGAAGCACGTCCGGCACTTTCATTCCTCTAAAGTCTTGGGGTCTTGTGTAATGAGGATGCTCCAATAGCCCTGTGGAAAAGGAATCATGAATATGGGAAGCTTCTTGTCCCAATACGCCTGGAATTAAACGTACGACCGCATCAATGACCGCCATTGCCGGTATTTCACCGCCTGTGAGCACAAAATCCCCAATCGAGATTTCATCGGTCACTAAATACTCCCGTATGCGCTCATCGTATCCTTCATAATGCCCACAAATCAATACCAGTTCCTCTTCTTGCGCCAGCTCTTCCGCTTTCTTCTGAGTAAACCTTTCACCTTGTGGACACATCAGGATGATTCGGGGATTCTTACCTTGGGTAATCTCCTCAACCGCACGAAACACCGGCTCCGGCTTCAATACCATGCCCGCTCCCCCGCCATAAGGATAATCGTCTACTTGTTTATGTTTATTGTCGCTAAAATCTCGGATATTGGAAACATGAATTTCCACAAGTCCTTTTTCTTGGGCTTTTTTTAAAATAGATGAACCAAACACCCCTGGAAACATTTCCGGGAATAATGTAAGCACATGTATTTTCATGATAATAATCCTTCCATCACATGAATGGTAATCCGTTTATTGTCCACATCAATCTCTTTTACGACATCTTCAATGTATGGAATATAGTATTTTTTTCCTTTTTGATCTTTCATTTCCCAAACATCATTGGCACCTGTTTCCAAAATATTGCTGATTTCACCTAGATGTTCGCCTTCCTCTGAATAAACTTGGCAGCCAATGATTTCAAAATAATAGTATTCATTTTCTTCCAATTCATCTTCGTTTAATTGGTCTTTTGATATTTTTAATAGGCTGTTTTTAAATGGCTCCACTTGATTGATGTTATCATAACCTTCAAAAGTCAATAAAATAAAGTTTTTATGTCTTCTGGCATTTTCAACAATCACCCATATCGGTTCTGAACGGTCATTTTTAAAAATGGCCAGTTTGGATCCTTTTTTAAATCGAATCTCTTCAAAATCAGTGGAAGAGAGAACTCTAACCTCTCCCCGAATGCCATGGGTGTTAACAATGCGGCCCACATTTAACCATTCCATTCAACAAACACCTCTTCTTTATAAATGAAGTTTTTCTACTGTTTCTTCTTTCATAATCGTACATTATTTATTTTGATGTTCCTAGTGATATTCATTTATTGATTCTTATCAATTTGTTGGATATTGGAGTTGGAAACAGGGACGCATCCTTTTCTTTGAAGCAGAATATCAACCTGCAATACGAATAAAAAGGGGCCGAAATAGCCCCTTTTTACATTAATCTAAAATATCGACGTATGTTTTTTTCTTGTGGTGACCGCTTGCTGAATAAACAATAGTCCGAATTGCTTTCGCAACACGACCGTGTTTCCCTATCACTTTTCCTCGATCTAAAGGATTCACAAAAAGCTTATAAACAATACGGTTCGCGTTTTCATCTTTTTCAACGCGCACGTCTTCTGGATAGTCAACAAGTGGTTTTACGATTGTTTCAATCAGCTGTTGCATGCGGACACCTCCAAAAATGTGAATTAAGCGTTTTTATTGAATTTTAAATTGTGGAATTTTTCCATAATGCCTTGTTGTGAGAACAAGTTGCGAACTGTATCAGATGGTTTTGCACCATTTGCCAACCATTTAAGAGCTTTCTCTTCATCAATGTTTACAGTTGCTGGTACAGTTAATGGATTGTAGTAGCCTACTGTTTCAATTGAACGTCCATCGCGTGGAGAACGAGAATCAGCAACTACAATACGATAGAAAGGAGATTTTTTTGCTCCCATACGTTTTAAACGAATTTTTACTGCCATGTTAATTTAGCACCTCCGAATTAGTTTTACACAAGATAGAATAATAACAGTGTTTTAATTGTTTGTAAAGTGTTTTTTCTTAACAGTATAAATTAAAATTTAAAAAATGAATCGATGCCTGGAATTTTCATTTTCTTCTTGCCTTTGCCTTGTGTCATGCCTGCCATTTGCTTCATCATTTTTTTCATATCTTCAAATTGCTTGAGCAGTCGATTGACGTCTTGAATGGATGTTCCAGAACCTTTGGCAATCCGTTTTTTTCGGCTCGCATTGATGATTTCCGGATGCTCCCTTTCTTCTTTCGTCATGGAATAAATAATCGCCTCAAGACGGTCGATTTGCTTTTCATCAATTTGAATATTATTTAAACCTTTGATTTTGCTAAACCCCGGAATCATTTTAAGCAAATCTTCTAACGGTCCCATTTTTCGAACGGCTTTCAGCTGTTCAATAAAATCATCAAAAGTAAAGGTTTGCGTTTTAAATTTTTCTTCAAGCTCTTTCGCTTTTTCTAAATCGACATTGGCCTGGGCTTTTTCAATTAAAGAAAGGACATCCCCCATTCCTAAAATTCGGGAAGCCATGCGCTCTGGGTGGAATGGTTCTAGGGCATCCATTTTCTCGCCCATACCGACGAATTTGATCGGCTTTTCAGTAACGGCACGAATGGAAAGTGCTGCACCACCGCGAGTATCGCCGTCCAACTTTGTTAAGATAACGCCGGTAATGCCGAGTGCATCATTGAAGCTTTGGGCCACATTCACTGCATCTTGACCAGTCATTGCATCCACAACTAAGAATATTTCATCGGGCTCTTTCAGGGCACGAATATTTTTTAATTCGTCCATCAATTGTTCATCGATATGTAATCGACCAGCTGTATCGATAATGACCACGTCAAAATGTTCTTTCTTTGCATGTTCAATAGCTTCTTCGGCAATTTTCACAGGAGAAACATCCGCACCAAGGGAAAACACTGGAATGGAGAGCTGTTTCCCTAATGTTTCCAATTGTTGGATGGCCGCTGGACGATAAACGTCAGCAGCAACAAGGAGCGGTTTTCGATTGTATTTTTTTCTTAGCAGATTTGCCAATTTTCCCGTCGTCGTTGTTTTACCTGCCCCTTGCAGGCCGACCATCATAATCACCGTTGGAGGCTTTGGATTAAATTTAATTTGACTATGCTCACCACCCATCAACTCTGTCAATTCATCTTTTACGATTTTAATAATTTGTTGACCAGGTGTTAAACTTTTCATAACCTCGGAGCCGATCGCCCGCTCACTTACTCGTTTGACAAAGTCTTTAACAACTTTCAAGTTGACATCGGCTTCAATTAAAGCAAGACGCACTTCTCTCATCATTTGTTTAACGTCTGCTTCCGTTACTTTTCCTTTGCCTTTGATTTTCTGGATTGTGCTCTGGAGTCGTTCTGATAATCCTTCAAATGCCAAACTTTTCGCCTCCTAATCCGTTTCTTTTAATTGATCGATTAATTGTAATTGTTCTTCAATAGGCGCTTGTTCTTTAATAGCGGAGACTAGTTTTTCAATGGTTTCTTGACGCTTTTGGAACTTTTCGAATAATTTCAGTTTTTCTTCATATTCTTCAAGCATTGCCTCTGTACGGCGGATATTATCATATACAGCTTGTCGGGAAACTTTATAGCTTTCAGCAATTTCGCCCAATGAAAGGTCGTCTAGATAATAAAGCTCCATATAGGCGCGCTGTTTATCCGTCAACAAGGCTTGATAAAAGTCGAAGAGAAAATTCATCCGCGTCGTTTTTTCCAGTAACATCGAATGTCTCTCCAATCATAGTTTTTCTACTGTATCATATCGATTTTGAATAGGTGTGTCAAGTAAAATTCCTTTAATAAAAATGTTCATCCGAAAATTTATCAGCGGAATTTGATACATTGTTATTTCTTAAAACGAAAGATGCTGGAACATAACCAAAAGCAGCTGAAAGGGTTTTTGTAAAAAATTGATTGGAGTGACGGGGCGAGTGCTGTGTTTTGGCGAATTCATGAGCATCGGTTATATCGGTTTTATGTCGACGCATCTTCGCCATTTGTCAGTTCGCTTCAAGGGGATAATATGCATAACCGTAATCTTTTAAAAATGCTTCCATCGGTTTTGAATAAACACCTGTTGCTTCAAATACAATGTCTGGTGCTTGGTCATCAAGTGATGTAATATCTACTATTCGCTTATGTTGTTCAAAATCTCTTCGTGTATGATTGATTTCACCTTCTAAAAATCCCTGAGGCTGGTCGACTTTTCTTCACTTCTACTATAAAAAAAATAGCAGCACAAACCTTGGCCTTGGTTTGTACTACTAATCTAAGTATGTTTTACTTATTATTCCTCTTTACTCAATTCTTTATCTAATGAATCAGCAAATAGGCCGTAAACGTAGCGTTCTGGATCAAATGGCTGCAAGTCGTCGATTTTTTCGCCAAGCCCTACGAATTTCACCGGAATATTGAGTTTGTTTCGAATGGCTAACACAATGCCTCCTTTTGCTGTACCGTCTAGTTTTGTTAATACAATCCCTGTCACGTTGGTAGCTTCTTTAAAAGTTTGCGCCTGGATGAGGGCATTTTGGCCTGTCGTTGCATCAAGTGCAAGCAATACTTCATGCGGCGCATTCGGAATTTCGCGGGATATCACACGATGAATTTTTTCCAGCTCTTTCATTAAGTTCACTTTATTTTGCAAGCGTCCTGCTGTATCGCAAATCAGCACGTCTACACCACGCTTTTTCGCAGCGTTAATGGCATCATAAATCACCGCAGCCGGGTCGGAGCCTTCTGATTGTTTAATAACCTCGCAGCCTACCCGTTCGCCCCAGATTTGAAGCTGTTCAATGGCGCCGGCACGGAACGTATCACCGGCAGCAAGCATCACCTTTTTCCCTTGGTTTTTCAAACGGTGGGCAAGTTTTCCGATAGTTGTCGTTTTTCCTACGCCGTTTACTCCGACAAATAAAATGACTGTCAATTCGCCTTCCGGTTGCAAATTCAATTCGGAAATACCTTCTTCGCCTTTTTCGTAGATTTCCACTAATTTTTCGCAAATGATTTCATAAATGCCTTCTGTATCATTCATATTTTTTCGCTGCACTTCAAAGCGGAGTTCATCCATCAACTCCATGACAGTTTCAAATCCCACATCGGCTTGCAGCAATATCTCTTCCAACTCTTCAAAGAACTCCTCATCCACTTTTCGATAGCGGGCAATTAAATCGTTCACTTTGGAAGTGAATGTATCGCGAGTTTTGGCAAGACCCATTTTAAATTTTTGCGTAATGGACCAAGCGGATGGTTTCTTTTCTTTTTCTGCTTGTTCTTCTTCAACAGCTTTCGTTTCTTCCTCTACAGTTTCTTCAACCTGTTCTGCTTGTGCTAATGGATGTTCTTGTTCAGGTTCAGCTGCTACATCAGCAATCGGTTGTTCAACCTCTTCCTTTTCTTCCGTTGTTTCTTCAATCGTTTCCTGTTGAATTTGTTCTTCTGATGTTTTACCCGTTAATTTTTCCTTTAATCGTTTAAAAAAGCTCATGTTTCTTCGCTCCTTTGTCCTACAAGTACTACTTCATCTTCCAATTTCACTGAAACAAGTTTCGACACGCCCGATTCCTGCATTGTAATGCCATACAATACATCGGCTCCTTCCATCGTCCCTTTTCGATGGGTGATGACAATAAATTGCGTATGTCGGCTTAATTTCTTTAAATATCGGCTATATCGTTCGACATTTGCTTCATCCAGCGCCGCTTCCACTTCGTCCAAAATGGCAAATGGCACAGGGCGGGCATTTAAAATGGCAAATAATAGAGCAATCGCCGTTAATGCCCGTTCGCCGCCAGAAAGCAAGTTTAGATTTTGCAGCTTTTTCCCTGGAGGTTGAGCGACAATTTCAATGCCTGTTTCTAATAAATTTTCAGGCTCCAATAAGATTAAATCTGCATGGCCGCCGCCAAACAGTTCACGGAACACTTCCCGGAATTGCTGCTGGATGTTCTCAAAGGTCTCCTTAAATCGAGTAGCCATTTCTTCGTCCATTTCTTTAATCGTTTCATTTAAGGTTTTTTGGGCTTCAATTAAATCATTGCGCTGTTCTGTTAAAAAGGTATGCCGCTCTAATACCCGTTCATATTCTTCAATTGCCGTTAAATTGACAGGTCCCAGTTCTTCAATGGAAAGTTTCAATAACTTCACTTTTTTGCGGATGCGTTCCACATCTTCCAATTCAATCGCTTCATCTTTCGCTTCTTCAAAATCAATTTCGTACTGTTCATCCAATAAATTGTTTAGCCTGTTAATTTCAAATTCGATTCGGCTTTTCTTAACATCCATCGAACGCAATTGTTCCAAAAAGCCTTTATGGATTCTCTGCATTTCTTTTAATTGTTCATCTAATTGAGAGAGCTGCTGTTGATAATCTTCACGCAGCTTGCGGTTTTCTTTAATCGTGGTCGAATATTGGGCGCGCTTTTCTGCACATTCGGCAATCGCTTGTTCAATTTCTTCTTCCGTCATCTCGTTTTCCCGCTCGTTTTGAATCCAGTTCATTTCTTGGGAAATAGTGTCGATTTGCTGAAGAAGTTTTGAACGTTTTAATGCGATTTCCGCCGTTTGAATTTGCAGTTGATTTAACTGTTCTTCTAAAACCGCAAGTTCTGAACGTTTTTTCGCTGATTCTTCGCGAAGCAAATCTTTTTTCGTTTCGCTCTGAACTTTTGCTTTCGACAGTTTCTCCACTGTTTCGTTTACTTTCTGCAACTCAAGATTTAATTGATGAAGCCGTTCTTCCATTTGCTCTTTTTGTTTTAACAAGGCTTCCCTTCTAGTAGAAGCTGTATTTTTTTCAGAGGAAGCAAGGCTTACAGTGTTCTTTAAGTTTTTCTCTTCCAATTCTAACTCAACATATTTGGAATGCAACTCTATTTCTTCTTGACGGAATTGTTCACTTTGCTGCTTCAATGTTTCCGCTTGTTGCTGCAGATGAGTGAATGCTTCTTTTTCCTTTCTTAGCACTTTTTCAGCCTGTGAAATAGATTGTTCCATTTGAACGAGTTGAACTTTTAATTGCTCCAATTCCGCCTTTCTAGTAAACAAAGAGTTTTGTTGTTTCATAGAGCCGCCTGTAAGCGATCCGCCTGCATTGACGACATCTCCATCCAAAGTTACGACTCTGTATTTATAATCGCATAATTTTGCGATTTGGCTTGCTCCCTCAAGATGCTCGGCAACAAGAACATTCCCGAGCAAGTATTCCACAATATTGCGGTTTTGTTCATCAAATTCTACTAATTCATGGGCAAGACGTACAAAGGCAGGATGATTCAACGCTTGTCCAATTTGAGAAGGAGATAGTTTCCGAGATTTCATGACGTTTTTTGGCAGGAAGGTAGCGCGGCCGGCTTTTTTTGCTTTCAGCCAGCCGATCGCCTTTTGGGCATCCTGCTCCGTTTTTGTCACGATATGCTGTGTTGCTGCACCTAAAGCAATTTCAATGGCTTTGGAATATTTTCCATCCACCTTTAAAAGTTCTGCAACGGCCCCTTCAATTCCTATCAATTCTCCCCGTTCCCTTGCAAGCAAGATTTCCTTGACTCCATAAGAAAATCCGGAAAAGTCCGCTTCTAACTCTTCAAGGGCATCTTTTCGGGATTTCAATTGTTGTTGATGTTGATATGCTTTATAGAGCATCTGCTGTTTTTCTTCATAGGAAGAAGAAGCTGCTTTTAATTGGCGTTGCAGTTTTTCATATTGCTCTAATATTTCACTTAATTTCTTTTTGATGCTATCCAGCTTCTCTGCCATTTCGTTTTTTAGACGAGAAACTTCATTTAATTTTCTCAACATTTCTTCAGAACGGTCATTGATGCGCTCTTCCGTTTCTTCGTATTGCGCTAATTGTTGTTCAATATGTTTAAGCTCGTTTTTCGCCGTTGCTTCTTCATTTAATAAATCGATGTAAAGATTTTTCTGTTCTTCAATTTGTTGTTCAAGCTGAGAGATAGATGTGTTGAGGGACAAGTCAAGCTGCTTGATTTCTGCTTTTAATTGCTGAATCGCATATTTTTTCTGAGCAAATAATTGTTTATTTTGTTCTTCTTGATTTGCCAGTTCTTGTTCCTCTTCCTGCGCCTGTTTTAATGAAAGTTCCAATTGTTGAAATTGCTTTTCCGCATTGGATCGTTTTTCTTGCATGAGGGCTTTGCGTCCTTCCCAACGCTCCACCTCGGCGCTTACTTCAACTAACCGTTCCTGCATGGCATCGATGGACGAATCAATGTGTTGGATTTTCGTTCTCAACTCATCAACTGTCGCCTGCAGGTCAGCAATTTCCGATGATTTCTGCAATTCTTGCTGCTCCAGCTGTTCATGCTCTATGTTGACCGTGGACAACTCTTCATAATATTGCTTTAAGTCATGAACGATGAGAGAAATGTCTAATTCCCTCAATTCTTCCGTCATGCGCAGATAGTCTTTGGCCACGGAGCTTTGGATTTTTAGCGGCTCCAGACGGCTATCCAATTCATGCAGTATGTCCAATACTCGATGCAAATTATCATCGGTTTCCAGTAATTTTTTCTCCGCCTTTTTCTTGCGCAGCTTATATTTTAATATTCCAGCCGCTTCTTCAAATATGACCCGACGATCGTCCGGTTTGCTATTTAATATTTCATCAACGCGACCTTGGGAAATGATGGAAAACGCTTCTTTTCCCAATCCGGAATCCATAAATAAATCAGTAATGTCCTTTAAACGACATTGCTGATTATTTAGTAAATATTCACTTTCCCCTGAACGGTACACTCTTCTTGTGACACTGATTTCAGAATACGGAATGTCTACTTTTGCATCTTCATTGTCTAAAATCAGCGTTACTTCCGCAAAGTTCAACGGTTTTCGGGAGGCGCTTCCTGCAAAAATGACATCTTCCATTTTAGAACCGCGCAAACTTTTTGCCGACTGCTCGCCTAAAACCCACCGAATCGCGTCCGTCACATTACTTTTACCGCTTCCATTTGGGCCGACAACGGCAGTGACTCCCGGTACAAAATCGATGCCGATGCGGTCTGCAAATGATTTAAAGCCAACTACTTCTAATCGTTTAAGGAACATGCTATTCCTCCTTGTGTAGGGACTGATTTAAAGCGACCATCGCATTTTGCGCAGCTTGTTGTTCCGCTTCTTTTTTTGATTTGCCGCGGCCAATGCCAAGTTCCTGGTCGTTTAATAACACCCGGGAAACGAATGTCCGATTGTGCGCCGGTCCTCTTTCATCGATAATTTCATAATGCAATACACCGGTATTGGATTGCTGCACCAATTCTTGAAGTTGGCTTTTGAAATCCATCACATGCGAAAAAGCACCGACTTCGACTTTCGGGAACACAACCCTTTCTAAAAATTGAAAGACTTTTTCCATTCCTTGGTCTAGGTAAAGGGCGCCGATATATGATTCAAATACATCGGCAAGAAGAGCTGGCCGTTCTCTTCCTCCTGTCAGTTCTTCCCCTTTTCCAAGCAGTACATATTTTCCAAAATTTAATTCATTGGCGAAAATGACGAGGGAAGGTTCACAAACAATGGCTGCCCGAAGCTTCGTCAATTCGCCTTCGCTCATATGCGGATAACGGTCAAAAAGATATTTTGAAATGGAGAGTTCCAGTACGGCGTCTCCTAAAAATTCAAGACGTTCATTATCCGTAAAATGCTTTTTCCGATGCTCATTCACATAGGATGAATGGGTGAAAGCTTGGTACAATAAATTTTTATTTTTAAAAGAGATATTTAATTGCTCTTCAAGCTCTTCAAATTGTTGTTTTACTTGGTCAGGATATACTCCATTTTTTTGGTGGTTACCTTTTTTTCTGTTTGTCATGAATAATCTGCCTTCCTATCTGTTTAGTCGTTATAATATTCGAAGCCGTAAAGATATGAGGACAAAAGATTTATCCACATATCTTCACATCGAATAAAAGATTCACTTGAAAAAGGTTTTATTCCTTCCAAATGCATTATTTTTATTATAACCCAAATGTCTTAGGGATTTAGAATTTTTAAAAGAAACTAAAAGCAATGAAAAGAGGCACCCATCTGCCACAAACGTGCGGGATGTGCCTCTTTACAATTAGTTTAATTTACTTTCAATATACTTAACTGCATCTCCAACAGTAACGATTTTTTCTGCATCTTCATCAGAGATTTCCATATCGAATTCATCTTCTAATTCCATTACTAATTCAACAACGTCTAATGAATCAGCACCTAAATCTTCACGGAAAGATGCTTGTTCTGTTACTTCGCTTTCGTCAACGCCAAGGCGGTCAACGATTACTTTTGTTACACGTTCTAATACTGTGCTCATTTAGGTCACCTCCCTTCAATAGTATACATAAAAGTGATTTCACTTCAAAGAGTGATTCTATTGTCAAACCAGTATAATGGAATCATTGGGAATTACATCGCAATGCCGCCATCTACATGAAGGACTTGACCAGTAATATATTCAGCATCATCAGAGGCTAAAAACACAACCGCTTTTGCCACATGCTCTGGCTTGCCGAATTTAGATAGCGGAATTTGGGATAGCATCGTGTTTTTCACTTCTTCTGGCAGCGCATCGGTCATTTCCGTTGTAATAAATCCCGGCGCAACCGCATTCACTAAAATATTTCTTGATGCTAATTCTCTCGCAGTCGTTTTCGTAAACCCAATAACCCCTGCTTTTGCAGCTGTGTAATTGGCTTGTCCTGCATTGCCTGTCACGCCGACAACCGAAGCAATATTGATGATGCGGCCGGAACGTTGTTTCATCATTTGGCGAGTAACCGCTTTTGTGCAAAGAAACACGCCTTTTAAATTGGTTTGAATGACGTCATCCCATTCATCTTCCTTCATGCGCATCAACAAATTATCTCGGGTAATGCCAGCATTATTTACAAGAATGTCGATGGAGCCAAACTCATCCAATGTTGTTTTCATTAAGTTTTGTACGGAATCATTATCCGCAACATTTGCTTGAACAGCAATGGCTTTTTTACCCATTTTTAAAATTTCTTCCACTACTTCTTCTGCTTTTTCTTTGCTGCCGCTGTAATTGACAACAACATTGGCTCCTTCTTTCGCGAGTTCAAGGGCAATGGCACGTCCGATTCCCCTGGAAGCTCCTGTCACCACTGCCGTTTTCCCTTCTAATTTTCCCATTTTTTCACCCCTTTAATTCCTTCACAACTTCCTCGAAAGTTGCTTCATCGTATACGCAATATGTTTTAGCTGAACGGTCGATTTTGCGCACAAGTCCTGATAGCACTTTTCCTGGGCCACATTCGATAAATGTCGTCACGCCCAATTCCAGCATTTTGCGGACATCTCTTTCCCATTGCACTGGGCTATAAACTTGCTCCACCATTTCCTTTTTGATGGATTCCACATCTTCCAAAATTTCCGCCTGAACATTGCTGATCACCGGTATTTTTGGCTGGGAGATGGCCACTTGTTCAATTTCCTTTTCTAATTGAACAGCGGCGGGCTTCATCAACTCGCAATGGAAAGGACCGCTTACATCAAGAGGAATAGCTCTTTTTGCCCCTCTTTCCTTCGCAAGTTGAGATGCCTTTTCCACACCTGCCTTTGTTCCGGAAATCACGATTTGGCCAGGACAATTTAAATTGGCGAGTTGAACTAAATCTCCGCCTTGGGTAATTTCAGCGCAGACTTCTTTTAATGGCTCTTCTTCCATTCCTAGAATGGCTGCCATGGCGCCTTGTCCTGCTGGCACCGCTTCATTCATATAAAGGCCTCGTTTATGAACGATTTTTACCGCATCTTCGAAAGAAAGAGATTCTGCAATCACAAAGGAACCATATTCCCCTAATGAATGTCCTGCTGTATAATCCGGCGTAATTCCGGCTTTCATTAATTTGGATGCAATCATCACGCCGGTTGTAAGAAGCGCCGGTTGGGCATGATAAGTCAACGTTAATTCCTCTTGAGGCCCTTCCAACATATAGTTAGATAGTTTAAAATTCAATGCCTCATCTGCACGATCATAAAATGCTTTGCAAGCTTCATCGTTTGCTACTAGTTCCGCCCCCATGCCTACTTTTTGGGAGCCTTGTCCCGGAAATATAAACGCTATTTTTGACATTTGCCGTCTCCTTTACTCATGATCTTTCTGGCTTTCTAAAATGGCCTTTTTCATTACATTGACTATGTCTGACTCAACCATTGAAGCAGCTTGGCGAATTGTATTATAAATGGCTCTTGAGTCGGATGAACCGTGGGCTTTGACAACGGGTGCCTGCAAACCGAAAAGCAATGCGCCTCCGTGCTCAGAATAGTCCAATTTATTTTTTAATGATTTTAATTCATTTTTCACAAGCAGTGCGCCGATTTTTCCTTTTGTAGAGGTCATAAACACTTCTTTCATCATTTTCATTAAAGCACCTGCTGTTCCTTCAATGGACTTTAACACCATATTTCCAGTAAAGCCATCTGTTACAACCACATCCGCAACACCGTCTAGTAAATCGCGGGCTTCCACATTGCCGATAAAATTCAAATCCGCCTGCTGCAGTATTTCATACACTGCTTTTGTCAGTTCATTTCCTTTATGTTCTTCCGTTCCGATATTCAACAAACCGACCCGTGGATTCTCAATGCCTCGCACATTTTTGGCATAAATATTACCCATAATGGCATATTGAACAAGATTTTCTGGTTTTGCTTCCGCATTGGCGCCTAAATCTAGCATAAGAAATCCTTTGCCGTCAATTGTCGGAAGCGTTGTAGCAAGGGCAGGTCTCAACACCCCTTCAATGCGGCCTACTTTAAATAATCCGCCCGACATATAGGCGCCTGTGTTGCCCGCAGAAATACAAGCATCTGCTTTTCCTTCTGAAACGGCTTCCAACATGCGGGTCATGGATGAATCTTTTTTCCGGCGGATGGAGCGTACCGGTTCATCATCCCCTGTAATGACTTCTTCACAATGAATGATTTCTAATCGTTCACTTTGTATAATATATTTCTCTAACTCTTCTTTTTTGCCATAAAGTTGAATTTCGATGTTCGAAAAATCCTTTAATGCTTCATTGACACCTTCTATAATGGCTTTGGGAGCATGATCTCCTCCCATGCCATCAATTGCGATTTTCATTTTTTTCACCTACACCTTTCGTGCGATACATTTCAAATTCACCTTTAAACACAATTTCATTATTGACTGTAGAAATGACATCCACATACGTCCGATTTTTTTCTTTATTTGTTTCGCGGACAATGGCTTTTGTCACAACGCGGTCTCCTGCACGAACAGATTTTATAAATACCACATTGGCCCGAACCGTTAACGCAAGTTCGTCATCGATTACAGCGACGCAAAGGGAGTTGGCTTGGGCAAATAGATGGTGCCCGCGGGCGATGCCATTTCGTTGAAAAACATGTTCTTCTTTCACATCAAAAATGGATATAGCCCGTTTATCTAATTCGATATCAATGATTTCGCCAATAACTTCATCTATCGGCAATGATTTTACTTCATTTTCAAGATTTCTTTCAGCGACATCTTTAATTCGTTCTCTTAGTTCCGGAATCGAAAGTTCCATCCGATCGAGGCGAATCGTTTGAACGCTCACACCAAATTTTGCAGCTAGTTGTTCATCCGTGACGAATGGATTTTCCTCAATCGTTTCTAAAAGTAACTGTTGCCGCTCTTTCTTTGATTTTCTTTTCAACATTCGCCACCTACTTCTTACTCCTAATCGATTTAGCACTTGGTACTAACACCAGTATACATTTCCATAAAAAAGAACGCAACAGCGAATTGTTACGTTCTCCCAAACTTAATCTATTCTTTCTCCACTTAATGCGCCTGATTCTTCCAACATTTTACGCAAATACTTGTACTCTTCATCCCGCCAAAATTTTTCGTCATAAACAAGTTTGGCCGCATCATCCCGCGCCACTTCCAACACGCGGTAATCATGGACTAAATCTGCAAGTTTAAACTCAGGTAATCCGCTTTGCCGTTTTCCGAAGAAATCCCCCGGACCCCGAAGTTCCAAATCCTTTTCAGCCAACCGGAAGCCGTCTGCAAGTTCCGTCATGCTTTTCATCCGTTCGATTCCTTCTTCCGATTTCGGATTGGCCAAAAGCACGCAATAAGATTGATAGTCACCACGTCCAACGCGCCCCCGCAGCTGATGGAGCTGGGCAAGGCCAAACCGGTCTGCATCATAAATTAACATGAAGCTGGCATTTGGTACGTTCACGCCCACTTCTACAACCGTTGTAGAAACAAGCACATGAATTTTTCCATCCTTAAATGCCCGCATCACTTGATCTTTTTCCTCAGAAGGAAGGCGCCCATGCATGAGACCTACTTCAAATCGGCCTTGAAACATCCCTCTTAGCTGTTCATACACTTCCACCGCATTTTGCACATCGATTTTCTCCGATTCCTCAATTAAAGGGCAAATAACATATGCTTGACGGCCTTTTTTCAGCTCTGTTTCCATCTTCGCTAGACAAGCATGGAACTGTTCCTTTTTCAGCCAATGGGTTTCAATTTGTTTGCGTCCTGCCGGCAATTCATCAATGACGGACACATCCATTTCACCAAAAGTTGTGATGGCTAATGTTCTTGGAATCGGTGTTGCCGTCATAAAGAGCACATCCGGATGCATTCCTTTATCCCGCAATATTCTGCGCTGTTCCACCCCAAAACGGTGCTGTTCATCAGTAATGACAAAGCCTAATTGATGGAACACAACATCCGGCTGAATGAGGGCGTGAGTGCCGATAATCACTTGAATTTCTCCCTTTTCCAACCGCTCTAAAATTTGTTTTCGTTCTTTTGTCTTTGTAGAGCCGGTAAGCAGCGCAATGTTCACCCCTGCCGGTTGGAAAAGGCTTTCAAGGGATGCAAAATGCTGCTCCGCTAAAATTTCCGTCGGCGCCATTAAAGCCCCTTGGTATCCCGCCGTCACACAAGCATAAAGGGCAATGGCAGCAACAATCGTTTTTCCAGAGCCCACATCCCCTTGCAGAAGGCGATTCATGCGATAGGGGGATTTTAAATCTCGGCAAATTTCATTGACGACCCGTTTTTGGGCATTCGTCAATTCAAAAGGAATTTGACCGATAAATTCTTTCAATTTTTTTAAGTCATATTGAATGGCTATGCCTTTTTCATTTTCTTTCCTTGTTTTCCGCAATGCTTGGATGCGCAGTTGGAACATTAATAATTCTTCATATACAAAGCGCCTTCTAGCCTGTTTTAAATGGTTTGCATCTTTTGGAAAATGAATGCCTTCAAGGGCTTCGTCAATCGATAATAATTTATATCGTTCCCTTATTTCCCTTGGGAGATTTTCTGGAAGCTCTCCTTTGGCCAGATCAAGGGCTTGCCGCATAAATTTGCGAAAACGGTTCTGATGCAAATTGCCCTTTAGCCGATACACCGGTTCAAAATCTTGGGATTGCTCTTTTGGTCCAAATTTGACGCTTGAAGCAGTAATCGTTTGTCGTGCCCGATTCCATTTTCCAGAAACGGTAATGATTGTCCCTGGCGTTAACCGTTCCTTCAAATAATGCTGATTAAAGAAAACGACTTTTACAATATGTCGGCCAGTAAGCACACTCACTTGAAGTCTTGATTTGTTTTTGCCCATAAAAAAGACAACGGGCACACTCTCCACTCTTGCTTCGATGGTGACTTGTTCATTATGGGGCGTTTCCACTATATCTTTTAATCTGAAATCTTCATAACGAAATGGGAAATACATGAGCAAATCCTGCACGTGATGAATGCCCAGCTCTTTCAATGTTTCCGCTGTTTCTGCTCCCACACCTTTAATATTTGTAACGGGTTCAAATTCAATTTGTCCCAAAGCCTTTTCACGCTCCAATGATGATTGCAGCAAATCTTTACTAGATTTGTATGAATTCAGTGTACCATGAACTGGCATTTTGTATCAAAACAATGAGCTAAAATAAAAAAACGTCCCAACAAGAGACGCTTTTTATTCCACTGAGAAGATGAAAGGATATAGAGCTTGTTTTCCATCCACGAGATCCAATTCTATATCCGGATATTGCTCCTCGATGAATTGGACCATTTCGTTGACTTCTTCTTCCGATACATCTTCGCCATAAATCATTGTCACAATTTCCGATTCCTCATCAATAAGCTCCGTCAGCAATTGCCGAGCTGCATCTAACATATTGGTTGTAGAAGCAACGATTTTTCCGTCGGCAAGCGCCATATAATCATCTTTATGGATTTCCACGCCATCAATCGTTGTATCTCTTACAGCGAAGGTAATTTGTCCTGTTTTTACCGCTGCCATTGCTTCGGTCATGGCTTCTTTATTTTCCTCAATGGATGCTTCAGGATTGAATGCAAGAATTGCTGCCATCCCTTGTGGAATTGTTTTTGTCGGCACTACTGCCGCTTCAATATCCAAAAGTTCCACCGCTTGTTCAGCTGCCATGACAATATTTTTATTGTTAGGCAAAATTAAAACCTTTTCTGCGCCTATTTCTTTAACTGCTTTTACAATATCTTCTGTGGAAGGATTCATCGTTTGGCCGCCCTCAATCACATAAGAAGCTCCTATGCTCTTCAGCATTTCGCTGATTCCTTCACCCATTGCTACGGTCACAACCGCGTAAGGATGTTTTTCTTTAATTTGGTTTTCCGTTTTTTCAGCGTTTACAATGGCTGAATGCTGTTCACGCATATTATCCACTTTTATTTTGATTAAGCTGCCATATTTTTGCCCTTCATTTAACACGATTCCAGGTGTTTCAGTATGAATATGTACTTTTACAATTTCATCATCTGAAACAACGAGCAAAGAATCTCCTAACTTGCTCAAATCTTCCCGGAACTTCGATTCATCAAAAGGCTCTTTCCCAGATTCGAAACGGACCATGATTTCTGTACAATAACCGAACACGATATCTTCTGTGCTCATATATTCTTGGGCCCGATGGTGTTCTGCATTCACCAATTCTTCAAGACTATCGACTTTTGATTTTTGTGGCAGCGCTTCCCCTTTAAGGGATGCTAAAAAACCTTCATAGATGATGACAAGTCCTTGACCGCCGCTGTCCACAACGCCTACTTCTTTTAACACAGGGAGCAAATCAGGCGTGCGCTGCAAGGAGTTTTTCGCTTCTTCTACAATCGCTTCCATTACTTTCACAATATTTTCTTCATGCTCTGCCACTTGCATACCTTTTGCAGCTGCTTCACGGGCAACAGTTAAAATGGTTCCTTCCACAGGCTTCATTACCGCTTTGTAGGCCGTGTCCACTCCAGCTTGAAAGGCTTGTGCGAATTGTTTTGCATTAATTTCGCTTTCTTTTTCCAAATATTTTCCGAAACCACGGAATAATTGGGATAAAATCACCCCTGAATTTCCACGGGCTCCCATCAATAATCCTTTTGCCAAGCTTTGAGCTGTTTTGCCGATATGTTTTTGAGCATTTGCTGCAGTTTCTTTTGCACCGGAAATCATTGATAAATTCATATTGGTCCCTGTATCGCCATCCGGTACAGGAAATACGTTTAATGAATCTACAAAATCTGCATTTTGAGTTAGATGGTGCGATCCCATTTGGACCATCTCTGCAAATTTTGTTCCATCTAATAACTTCATGTTGATTAATATCCTCCTCTATTCACCGTTCATTACTCGAACGCCTTGAACAAAAATATTCACGGATTTCACGTTCAAACCTAATGTTTTGTTGATGGTATATTTTACTTTAGATTGGACTTGATATGCGACTTCAGAAATTTTTGTGCCATAGCTAACGATAATATACATATCGATGTGGAGATTTTCCCCTTCTTGGCGAACGATGACGCCTTTTGCAAAATTCTCTTTTTTTAATATGTCTGTTAAACCATCACGGATTTGATGTTTGCTCGCCATTCCGACAACACCGTAGCATTCCGTTGCCGCTCCACCGGCAATTTGAGCGATAACGTCATTGGAAATATCAATTTGGCCGTAATCGTTTCGAATTTCGATTGACATGATACTGCCCCCTTGGCTCATTTTAACTAAATTAATTGTACTACACAAAATTTGATTATAAAAGATAACGTTGCAACTCGTCTAGTTCATCACTATTTTGGAGGTTTTTGAATCGATGATTTAATAAATTTACCTTTTTGCCGTTTATATATCACTGTAAAGGATTTTTTCTTGAAACCTTCTTTAAAAGAGTTGCATTGATGAAATGTCTATGTTACATTATTATGGTATGTGAATACTCGTATTGAGGAATAATTTCAGATTCATCTTTGAGGAGGGAATATTGATGCCAAAAAAATGCGTAGTTACTGGGCGTAAAACTCGTACAGGTAATAAACGTTCTCACGCAATGAACGCTAACAAACGTACTTGGAAACCAAACCTACAAAAAGTACGTATCTTAGTTGATGGTAAACCAAAACGTGTTTGGGTTTCTACTCGCGCTTTAAAATCTGGTAAAGTAGAACGTGTATAATCAAACACATATAAAAGTGTAAATAAAGTCGGTTATGCTAACTTTATTTACACTTTTTTATTGCAAAAAAAAACCACCCATTCAACCGGGTGGCGTGTTATAGCATGAAAGAAATATCACAATAATGCCAAACAAATTTCCATTCAAGAAGAAATTATTCTTTCTTCTTTTTCTTTTTATTGCCGCTTGAAAATAAATTAATGCAAGAACGGGTAAGATTGCTTAAAAACTTTGGCAATTGGAAAGTATAAACTCGCACGATGAAACCTCCTTTATAAGTCACTGCTTCTTATCATTAAACATATGCCCGAAGAAAAGGAGATATACCCTTGTTCATCCACTAGCTCATTGCTCGTAAATCGGCTTGAACCCACTTCAATTCTTTCCCTTGTTGTTTCATATTTCACACCGCGCAACGTTACGTTTTCCACCGCTTGTTGAAAAGAAAAAAATGAAAGATACCGATAATTTTCATCTCTTCTGATAATATGCTTTCCTGGAAGCAAAATGCTGATTTCATTATGTCTGTTAATAATTTTATGTTCAATATGGGGATATTGTGATTTCATCTGATAAAGGGAACGGACAGCCGCTTCAAAGTGATCTAAGCGTCCACCGGTAACCCCTGTTATGAAAATTTCTTTCGGGTTATAGGAAATGGCTTTAAAAAGCGCCAAATCCGTGTCGGTTTCATCCTTTTCCGCACGATGTCGATCAATTTTTTTTACTTTCCTATTAATCTCTTCCCATTCTTGTTCTGTCAACGAATCAAAATCCCCTACCGCTTCATGGGGAACAATTCCTTCTTCAAGTAAATAAAGAGTGCCGCGGTCCGCTCCTATATAATAGATATTCGATTCTTTTCGGAACCTGTCAAAAGAGCATAGCTCCAATTTTGGACCGCCGGCGCAAATTAAGATTTTATCCATTTTCAAATTGCAGCCTCACCACTCGTTTTAATTGCTTGCAATGCAGCTTTTCGATCCTCTTTATTGTAAATGGCTGAACCGGCTACGAAGATGGTCGCTCCCGCTTTGGCGCAAGGGACAATCGTTTCTTTCGTAATGCCTCCGTCCACTTCGATTTCTACGTTTAACCCTTTTTCTTTTATTAAATTGGATAATGCTTCAATTTTTGGAACAACATTTTCAATGAATTTTTGTCCTCCAAAACCAGGGTTCACTGTCATTAACAAAACAAAATCAACATCTTCCAACACGTGTTGAATCATTTCAATCGGCGTGTGTGGATTTAATACAACTCCTGGTTTCACACCAAAGGAGCGGATTAACTGTATCGTACGGTGCAAATGAGGACAAGCTTCCACATGGACAGAAATCCAGTCCGCTCCTGCTTTTGCAAAGGCTTCAATATATTGATCAGGATTTTCAATCATTAAATGTACATCTAAAGGAAGGTTTGTGACAGGTCTCAATGCTTCCACCACAATAGGACCCATCGTAATATTCGGAACAAAATGCCCGTCCATCACATCAATATGGATCAGGTCTGCACCTGCAGCTTCCACTTCCTTTACTTCTTCCCCTAATTTTGCAAAATTCGCTGATAAAATAGATGGAGCAATTTTAATCATGATTAGTACCTCGGCTTTCGATCAATGATTTCTTGCATAAAATCTAAATAATGTTCATAACGGAATGATTGAATCTCGCCAGATTCCACTCCTGCCTTTACGGCGCATTGAGGTTCTTTCAAATGAAGGCATCCGCGGAATTTGCATTCGTCTTTTTTCCGTTCAAACTCCGGAAAACAAGCGGTCAAGTCCTCTTTTTCGATATGCTCAAAGTCAAAGGAGCTAAATCCTGGCGTATCTGCAACAAGTCCCCCTGCCACTTCGATTAATTCCACGTGCCTTGTTGTATGCTTCCCTCTTCCAAGAGATTGGGATATTTCCCCTGTTTTCAGATTCAACTGAGGAATCAATGTATTTAATAAAGTGGATTTTCCAACGCCGGATTGTCCAGCCAATACGGTTGTTTTTTCCTTTAAAAAAGGTTCCAGTTTTGCAAGCAGGGTTGGATCATTTTTGTACGTCTCTATCACTTCATATCCAATTTCTTGATAGATTTGAATATACGCTTGGATATCATCTTTTTCATTTTCAGAAAGCAAATCCATTTTTGTTAAGCATATGATCGGTGTTATTCGGTGAGATTCCAAAACAACTAAAAACCGATCCAATAAAATTAAATTAAAATCCGGCTCTTTTACTGAAAAAACGAGTATAGCTTGGTCCACATTGGCAATGGGCGGACGGATTAAAGCGTTTTTTCGCGGATAAATTTTTGTTATGACCCCATCAGATCCTTCGTTTTCTTTGGCATATTCAACAAAGTCGCCGACGAGAGGCTGTTCCCCTCTTTTCCGGAAAACCCCTCGTCCTCGGCATTGCAATAATTTTCCTTCATCGTATACATAGTAATATCCGCTTAATGCCTTGCGTATTTGCCCATTAGGCATCCAATTCCTCCTTAATTTATTTTGTCGAATGGTATAGTTTCTTCTTCGATAACCACTGAATCTTTTTCAATTCGGTATGCCGCTGTAGAACCTTCCTCAATTGTTAATTGAATGCGGTAAGTGGTATCTTCTGTAATCGTGAATTCATCGAATGGTTTGACCATTGTATTCGATTTATCTTGTATAAAAATTTTAACTCGTTGTTCTTGGCCCATCAATGCGTGATCATATGGAATGACGATATCTTTAACGTATAATTTTTCTTGTTTTTTCTTTGGACCTTTTGAAATAACGACGTTTATCGATTCTCCTACTTCCAATTTAGTGTTTGGTTTCGGATTTTGCGAAACTACGCTGCCCGCTGGAATATCATCCGAATATACTTCTTCAACGATTTTAATTTTATATCCTGAACTTTTTTCATATTCCCTCATGGCTGATTGGTTGTAGCCTGTTAAATCAACTACTGTGCCAATTTGTTTTCCTTTGCTTACGGTTAATGTAACAACTGTTTCTTCCGGCACTACTTTCTCGCCCGGTGAAGGATCTTGGCTGAGGATGGTGCCTTCCGTTTGATTGGAATATTCCTCGATCACTTTCACATCTTTAAATTCATCGCTGATAATGGACAATACTTGATTTAGCTGTTTCCCTACATAATCTTTCATTTCCATTTCTTCATTGCCAATGGAGACAATGATATCAATTTTAGAACCTTTAGCTCTTGTCAATCCGGCTTTTGGATCCGTTTCAATGACATGGCCTTCTTCTACTTCATCGGAATTCTTTTCCCTTATTTCGCCAACTTCAAATCCGGCTTTTTCCAAAACTTCCGTTGCTTCTTCCACTTCCATATTAGAAACATCAGGAATTTCTACTTTATCCGGCAAAATTAAATTAATGAACACAATGATGCCGAGAATCAGCAAAAGTGCCGCTGCCCCGATGATCGTCCATAGTTTTTTTCGATTTTTCTTTTGTTTTTTCTTTTTCACTTCTTCTTTTCCGTCTTTTACAATTTTCTCTTTTTTCGGAGTCGCAGCTTTAATTTCTTTTGTTTTCACCATATCATCGATTGGCAAAGATTCTTTAATAATTGGAATGGCTTTCGTTTCTTCGTTATCTACCGGCGGACGGAATTTCGGTTCATTTCTCCGGGCAGGAGACAACACCGTTTCTAAGTCCGCTGCCATTTCATCAACAGAAGCATATCGGTGATCAGGGTTTTTGGCGGTCGCCTTTAAAATAACATTTTCTAGACTTTGCGGAATAGAGGCGTCAAAATCGCGCACAGAAGGCGTTTCCGCTTGAAGATGCTTCAATGCAATCGATACGGGAGATTCCCCGGAAAAAGGCACTTCTCCGGTCAATAGCTCATACAATACAATTCCCAACGAATAAATATCGGATTTTTTTGTCGCCACACCTCCGCGGGCTTGTTCCGGCGACAAATAGTGGACGGTCCCCATAACGGAATTCGTTTTAGTATAACTGGTCGCAGCAAGAGAAGTGGCGATTCCAAAGTCTGTAATTTTAACATTTCCATTTTCGTCCATCAGGATATTTTGCGGCTTGATGTCACGATGTATAATTTGATTTTCATGGGCATGGCTGATGGCGCTCGTTAATTGTTTCATAATTTGAACGCTTCGAGCAGGGGAAAGTGGCGCATTTTCTTTTATGTACTGCTTCAGCGTTTTTCCTTTCACATACTCCATGACAATATAATGCATATCCCCGTCTTCGCCAACGTCATAAATGCTGACGATATTTGGATGCATTAAACTTGTCGCAGATAAAGCTTCCCGATGAAAACGGCGCATGCTTTCTTCTTCATTTGTGGAATCATAGCGCAATACTTTAATTGCTACATCCCGATTTAAAATCATATCATGGGCTAAATATACATTGCTCATGCCGCCGCCGCCAATGAGTCTAATGACTTTGTAGCGATCATTTATGCGTTGTCCTTCAAGCACCCTTTACACCTCCTCTTCGGTCATCATCAAAAGGATTAAAGATATATTGTCTTCTCCACCGCTGTCATTTGCTAATTGTACAAGTTTCCGTCCTTTTTCTGCTATTGGCATCGGATAAGTAATAATCGCCGCCATCTCGTCTGTCGAAATTTTATTGCTTAAACCATCTGAACAAATGAGCAAATAAGAATATTCTTTTAAGGTTACTTCATAAAAATCCGGCTCAATGGTCGGTTCCGTACCTAAAGCTTTAACGATAAAATTTTTCTGTGGATGGTTTTGGGCCTCTTCTTCACTGATTTCTCCGTTGTCGACCAGTATATTGACATATGAGTGGTCCCTTGTAATTAAGTCGACGCTATTAGAAGTAAAGTGGTATACTCGGCTGTCGCCAATATGGCCGATTAAACAATGGTTTTTATCGATTAACACGGCAATAAATGTCGTTCCCATACCTTTGCAGCGTTCGTTTTCCAGTGAATATTCGTAAATTTTTTTATTGATATTGGCGATGGATTCTTCCATCCATTTCCGCTTTTCTTCGACGCTTGGATTTTGAAATTCAACTTGTAAAAAATAATTGGTCATCTCTTGAATGGCCATTTCGCTTGCGACATCGCCAGCATTGTGGCCGCCCATTCCATCGGCGAGCAATGCCATTTTCAATGAATCAGGGCGCTCTAAAAAAGCAGCCCTGTCTTCATTGATTACTCTTTTTCTCCCAACATCACTTTCCACAGTAAATTTCACAATGGTCACCTCGTCTCGTGAACTCTCTCTTTCGCCCGCAACTGTCCACATGCAGCATCAATGTCTGAACCATGTTCTCTTCGAATGGTTACATTGATGCCATTCTTTTTCAACGCTTTTTCAAAAGCAAAAATTTGATTTCTCGGTGTCCGTACATAGTTCCGCTCCGGCACATAGTTGACTGGAATTAAGTTGACATGGCATTTAATGTCTTTGATAAGCTTCGCCAATTCTTCCGCATGTTCCACCGTATCGTTCACACCGCCGAATAATCCGTATTCAAAAGTTACACGCCTGCCCGTTTTTTTCGTATAGTAACGAATGGCTTCGAGCAATTTGTCCAATTTATAAGCTCGGGCAATCGGCATCAAACGTTCACGCAATTCTTGGTTTGGCGCATGTAAAGATAAGGCGAAATTAATTTGAAGCCCTTCATCGGCAAATTGATAGATTTTTGGAATGATGCCGGAAGTCGAAACTGTAATATGGCGCGCTCCAATATTTAATCCCTTTTCATGGTTGATTACCGTTAAAAATTTCATCAGTGCATCATAATTGTCGAATGGTTCACCAATTCCCATGACCACTACATGGGAGACCCTTTCTCCCTCTTCATCCAGCGCTTGCTGCACTTTAACTACTTGCTCAACGATCTCTCCAGGCAACAAATGTCTTTTTAAACCGCCCAATGTAGAAGCGCAGAAGGTACAGCCGATTCTGCATCCTACTTGCGTTGTGACGCAGACGGAATTGCCATAATCATGGCGCATTAAGACAGTTTCTATCGAATAGTTGTCTTGCAATTGGAATAGGAATTTAATCGTTCCGTCCTTTGATTCTTGCTTCACAATAGTTGAAAGGGTTGTGAATACAAATTGCTCCTTTAATTTTTCTCGAAGCGGCTTTGGTAAATTGGTCATTTCCTCGAAGGTTTTGACCCGCTTATTGTAAAGCCAGTCATAAATTTGTGCAGCGCGGAACGGTTTTTCCCCCTGTTCTTTCAGCCATTCTTTTAATTCATCCAATGTGAAAGAATAAATGGATTCTTTCACATTAGGCTTTTCTTTTTTCTTTCGTTTCTGCGGCTTCTCTGCCTGTTCAACCAACTCATTGATGCGTTCATTAAAAATATTGTTATCCATTCTTGATTAGAATTCTCCTTTTTACTTAACTTTTTCAAATAAAGCGACAAAGAAACCGTCGCTTCCAAAGTCTTGCGGAAAGACTTGCAACATACCATCCTGTTGTTTTTCAAGAAGTATCTCTGGCAAATGTTCTATTTTCGCCAGTTTCATTTCTGGATGTGACGCAAGAAAGGCTTCAACTGTTTCCTCATTTTCTTTTTTGCTAACTGTGCAAGTGCTGTAAACAAGTCTTCCCCCCCGCTTCAACAAAGGGACAGCATTATTTAACAATTCCAATTGAATTTCCTGCAAGCGGTCAAAATCCTCTTTCCGCTTCGTATATTTGATATCCGGTTTTCGGCGAATCACGCCTAGGCCGGAACAAGGGGCATCTACAAGAATGGCTTCAAAAGATTCCGGCTGCATGGTTGCCGCTGCTTTCCTTCCATCGATTGGAGCCGTTTGTACGATGTTGATGCCAAGCCGCTCACAGTTTTCTTCAATTAAAGCTAATTTATGAGGGTGGATATCCGTTGCAAGAATCTGCCCTTTATTATTCATAATTTCCGCCATATGGGTTGTTTTGCCTCCAGGGGCAGCACACATATCCAATACTCTTTCTCCAGGCTTTGGATTTAAAACAATTGCCGGCATCATGGAACTTTCATCTTGAATGGTGATAATACCATTTTGAAAGGCTTTTGTTCTTGAGGCTTGTCCGTTTAAAAGAACTAAACATTGCGGAATTATTTTGCTTTTCTCTGCTTCGATACCTTCTTCGGAAAGCAGTTCGATTGCTTCTTTCACTGTCGCTTTTAAAGTATTTACACGAACAGTTTGTCTTGGCGGTAAATTATTGGCTTTTAACATTTCAACGGTTGTTTCAAGTCCGTATGAGTCGACCAATATTTCCACTATCCATCGTGGGTGGCTCGTTTCAATGGAGATGCGCTCAATGGAATCTTTGATTTTCTCAAGAGAAGGAATGCCCATCCGCAAAATCGAGCGCAAAATCCCATTTACCATTGAAGCGATTCCTTTATGCCCTCTTCTTTTGGCAATTTCCACCGCTTCATTTACGATGGCATGTTCAGGGATTTTGGATAAATAAACCATTTGATAAACGGATAATCTAAGAAGCCATCGAACCCAAGTATCGATCTTTCCTCGGATAAAAGGATCCAAAAAATAATCCAATGTATATTTATATTGCAACGTTCCGTACGTTAATTCTGTGAGTAAAGCCCGATCTTTTGTTTTAATTTCATATTTATTGATGGTTTGATTTAATAATAGATTGGAATAGGCTTGGTGATTGTCAACAGCAAGCAAAATACTAAGGGCTGCATCTCTCACATTCCCATTCCATATGACATTTTCTTTCTTCTTCCTCATTCAAATACTTCTCCAATCTGCAATTTTGAACCTACGCCGCGCAAAAAGTCTTCTGCTGACATGCGTTTTTTCCCTGCAGGTTGTAACTCAAGAATTGCAAGGGTTCCTTCCCCTGTTGCAACTTCAAAATAGTTTTTTGCTATTTTCACCACTTCTCCCGGCTGGCCTTTCGCATTGGAATCCCCAATTTTCGCCCACCATATTTTCATATTTTCTCCTTTATAAGTGGTATAAGCAACTGGCCAAGGATGCAGTCCGCGCACTTGATTATAAATTTCCCGAGCGCTTTTGGACCAATCAATGCGCTCTTGTTCCCTTGTAATATTGTGGGCAAAAGTGGCTTTGCTTTCATCCTGCGGAATACGGGCATTTGTTCCGGCAATAATGCTTGGTAAAGTGTCCTTCAATAAGTCTCTTCCTAAAAGGCTCAATTTTTCAAACAAAATACCTGTATGATCCATTTCTTCAATCGGAATTTCTCTTTGGGAAATAATATCCCCTGCATCTAATTTTTCAGCCATATACATAATCGTTACGCCCGTTTTCTCTTCCCCATCCATAATCGCTTGATGGATTGGCGCACCGCCTCGATATTTTGGAAGAAGGGATGCATGAACATTGATGCATCCTAACCGAGGGGCATCCAATAATTCTTTAGGCAAAATTTGTCCAAATGCTGCGGTTACAACTAAATCCGGATTTAAACGCAAAATTTCTTCCAATTCTTCAGAGCCTTTTAATTTTTCTGGTTGAAGCACTTTTAACCCTAAACGAAGGGCTTCTTCTTTAACAGGAGGAGGAGTAAGAACCCGTTTTCGTCCAACAGGGCGGTCCGGTTGGGTTACCACCGCTAAAATTTCGTAGCCTTCTTCATGTAGCATTCGCAAAATCGGCACTGAAAAATCAGGAGTTCCCATAAAGACGATTTTTGTCATTAATTATTCCTCCTCAAACATTTCTTCCAATTCTTCTTCTGTATAAACCCGCGTAATTTTCGAATCAAATAAGATTCCATTTAAATGGTCAATTTCATGTAAAATACAACGGGCATCATAATCCACCGCTTCTAATTGATACACTTGCCCGTATCGGTCATGGGCTTCAATTTTCACGTAAGATGGTCTTTCCACTTCTCCATAAAGCCCCGGGAAGCTTAAACAACCTTCAATATCCACAGATGAACCGGATGTTTCAATCACCGTCGGATTGATCATTTCAATCAACGTCCGCTCTTCTCCCAATTCCACAATCGCGATGCGGAGAGGAACGTTGACTTGCGGAGCGGCAATGCCCATGCCGTCATATTCCACCATCGTTTCGTACATATCGTCAAGCAATGTGATGATTTCCTCATTGATTTCCGTAACTTCTTTGCAGACTTGCGTTAAGATTTCTGCTGGATGTTTTACGATTTCTCTAATCATTTGATAACCTCTTTCTATCTAAATCAAGGATGGATTTATATCGATTGTTAAAACAATTCCCTTTTTAATCCATTCTGTTCGATATATTTTCATTAATTGTAAAAATGTTGGAATTAAATTTGGTTCTATTTTGTATTTTATCAGACATTGATACCGATATCTATTTTGCAGGCGAACGATGCCGGCTGTCGTCGGACCAATAATCGAAGCGTTGAAAGAAAGATTGGAGCGAAGATAGTCGGCGCATTTTTTTGCGTAATCTGCTGCAACCAACAAATCTTCATGGGATACCTGAACTAAGGCAATATAATAATAGGGCGGGTAATCTGCAGCGTGGCGCATCATCATTTCTCTTTCATAAAAGGGTTCATATAGCTGCTCTTTTGCAAATTGAATAGCATAATGTTCAGGGGTATAAGTTTGGATAATCACCTCGCCCGGCTTTTCCGCCCTTCCCGCTCTGCCGCTTACCTGTGTCAACAGCTGGAACGTGCGCTCAGCAGAACGAAAATCCGGCAAATGCAAAGACGTGTCCGCACTTAACACGCCGACTAAAGTGATGTTCGGAAAATCCAATCCCTTCGCTATCATTTGCGTTCCAAGCAATATATCGGCTTTACCCGCTCCAAAATCTTCTAAAATCGCTTCGTGGGAACCTTTCCGCTTCGTCGTATCTACATCCATGCGAAGTACGCGCGCCTCCGGAAAAAGTTTCGTCAATTCCTCTTCCACTTTTTGCGTCCCTGTCCCAAAATAGCGGATATGGTCGCTGCCGCACTCCGGACAAATGGTTGGCACAGGCTGTTCAAAACCGCAATAATGGCATTTTAATCGCTCATTATATCGGTGGTACGTTAAGGAAATATCACAATTTTCGCATTGCATCACCGTTCCACAATCCCGGCATAACACAAAGGAAGAATAACCCCGCCGATTTAAGAACAAGACGGTTTGTTCTTTCTTTTCCAATCGGCTTTTTATGCCTTCAACTAATTTTTCCGAAAACATGGAACGGTTTCCTTTTTTCAATTCTTCCCGCATATCAACAATTTCCACTTTCGGCAGGGGCTGCTTCATGGCCCGCTCTTTTAACGCCAGCAGTTTATAAACATTTTTTCTTGCCCGGGCATAAGATTCTAAACTTGGCGTAGCGCTTCCTAAAATAACGGGGCATTGATGATATTTGCTTCTCCAAATCGCTACATCTCTTGCATGGTACCTTGGTGAATCCTCCTGTTTATATGAAGATTCATGCTCCTCATCTAATATAATGAGCCCTACGTTTTCAAATGGGGCGAAAACAGCAGAACGAGCCCCGACAACAACTTTCACCTTTTTCTCGTGAACTTTCCGCCACTCGTCATATTTTTCGCCAACGGAAAGGCCGCTGTGCATCACAGCAACCTGCTCTCCGAATCTTGAACGGAAGCGGTTCGTCATTTGAGGGGTAAGGGAAATCTCCGGCACAAGCACAATGGCTTCTTTTCCTTGCTGGATGCAATGTTGGATGGCTTGGAGATAAATTTCTGTTTTTCCGCTTCCTGTTACGCCATGTAATAAAAAAGTTTCCGGCAAATGGCTGTCCATCGCATTGACAACCGCTTTCAATGCTTTTTCCTGCTCATCGGTCAATGTTAAAAAATCGGTTTTTTCAACTTCTTTTTTAAATGGATTCCGATACACTTCTTCAAAAACAAATTGTGCTGCCCCCAGCTCCATCACTGCATGCAGCACTTGCGGCGAACTTTCGGTCTCTTTATAAATCTCTTCTGGTTCTATGATAGCCCCCGCGTGCTGCTGCATCCAAAGGAGCATTTGTTTTTGTTTTTTTGCTCGATTGGATAAGTTATCATGAATCTTTTGAAGCTGCTTATGATCCTCTGAAATTTTTACTTTGCGAATTTCTTTAATTTGCCCCTTTTGCTTGACGACGTTTTCAATGGATAAGTGCTTCTCTCTTAGCCCTTTTTTGAGAGGGATGAGCAAATTATGTTTCTCAAATTCTTTATAAGGCACTTTTGTTGAGTGTTGAAAAAAAGGTTTTAGTGCTTCCTCCAAATTCTCCACATCCGTCTCAAGCAACACCATTTTTTCGTATTTTGCCCTAAGCGCCGATGGAATCATTGCTTGCAGGCAATCAATTTCATAGGCGATGGTTTCCCGTTTCATCCATTTCGCTAGTTCCAGCATTTCGCCCGTCAATACCGGTTCAATATCGAGCAATGTGGAAATGGGTTTTAATTTATCAAGAGGCACTTCCGTTTCATTTTTAATGGCCACAACAAACCCTAAAATGTTGCGGTTCCCAAAAGGTACTTGCACCCGGCATCCGCATTCAATAAGTTCCTCTAACGCTTCTGGAATGGAATAATCAAAAGGACGGTCAACCGGATAGGCGGATACGTCAACAATTACTTCTGCAATTTTCATGATCCCTACTCGCTTTCAAAAAATTGAATGACCAGTTCCGTAATTTTCTCCGGCTCTTCCAATCGGCCTTTTCCAACGTATCCACATGCCAAGTACCCTTCCGATGGTTCAATAAAGCTATAGCCATCTTTTGCGAGCTGGGCAATATTGCGTTTGACAGCAGGATGGTCATACATATGGACATTCATCGCTGGGGCAATCCAAACGGGACACGTTGCAGCAAGTAATGTCGTAGTCAACATATCATCGGCAATGCCATTTGCCAGCTTCCCAATGATATTCGCTGTAGCAGGAGCAACGATGATTAAATCCGCCCAATCGGCCAAATCGATATGGGCAATGGCACTAGAGTCTTTTTCATCAAATGTATCAATATACACATCATTTTTGGACATCACTTGAAATGAGAGGGGAGTCACAAATTTCATGGCGGACTCGGTCATAATGACTTTTACATTAAAGCCAACCTGCGTTAACTTGCTGACCAATGCCACGGCTTTATATACTGCGATACCTCCCGATACTCCAAGCAAAATATTTCGGCTCATCAAACTTTCACCCTTTCAAAGGATAAGCTCCCAAAGAAAATTTCTCCGGGAGCTAATCATCGATTCATTAACCATTTTTTATTGTTCATCAGAATAAACTTTATTTTTTTCAGGAATTTCCATTTGAAGTGCGCCTGCAGCCACTTCTTCCAACGCCATCCCAACAGGCTTTAATGATTTATATTTGCTTAATTTTAATTCTCCCATTTCTTGAATTTGACGGGCGCGTTTTGCTGCAAGGCTCACTAATGAATATTTAGAATCCACTTTTTCTTTTAGTAAATCAATAGATGGATATAACATGGATCATTCTCCTTTCAACATCGATAAATATCTTTTTTCTACGCGGTCGCGGCGGCAATGTTCCGCCATGATAATCGCATTGATTTTTTCACAAGCTTTTTGAATTTCATCATTTTCTACAACATAATCATACAATTTCATCATTTCCAGTTCTTCTTTTGCTGTTTCAATTCGCTTTTTGATGATTTCTTCCGACTCTGTACCGCGTTCTATTAATCGTCTTTCCAACTCCGATAAACTTGGAGGCGCTAAAAAGATGAACAGCGCTTCAGGCATTTTTTCACGAATTTGAGCCGCACCTTGAACTTCGATTTCTAAAAAGACATCACGGCCAGCATCCAATGTTTCATTGACGTAATCGAGGGGAGTGCCGTAATAATTGCCAACAAACTCCGCATATTCTAGCAATTTCCCTTCTTCAATTAATTTTTCAAATTCTTCTCTTGTCCTAAAAAAATAATCGACGCCATCTACTTCTCCCTCCCGCGGTTTCCGTGTGGTAATGGAGATGGAATATTCATAATTGGTATTTGGCTGCTTAAATAGCTCTTTTCTCACTGTTCCTTTTCCCACACCAGAAGGACCGGAAAGAACTATTAATAATCCGCGATCTTTTTCCATTATTGCCATACTCTCCCTCAATACTACCTTTCCCATTTTTATTCAATATTTTGAACTTGTTCTCTCATTTTTTCTAGAATTGTTTTGGATTGAACAACTACAGGCGAAATAATCACTGATTGATTTTTCGATCCAATCGTATTGATTTCTCTCAACATTTCCTGCATCAAAAAATCTAATTTTCGACCGATGGAATGAGGCTCTTCCAACGTTTTTTCCAATTGGTGGAAGTGGCTTTCTAATCGATCCAATTCTTCTGATATATCTATTCGATCAGCAAAAAGGGCAACTTCTGCAAGAATTCGATCTTCCAATTCTTCCACATTCACAATTTCAGCTAATCTCTCCGTTAATTTTTCACGGTATTTTTTTACTGCATCTTGTGAATGTTCGCGAATAAATTTTACTTGATTTTTTAACTCTTCGTTAAATTGAAGCAATACTTGTTTTAATTCTTGCCCTTCCTGCTCACGCATTTCGACTAATTTTTCCATCGCTTCACGAATCGCCATTTCCAGATTGGCAGCAATCTCATCTGGGGTCAACTCTTTTTTTTCATAAACAAGCGCCCCTTCTAAAGATAACACTTCCTGCATGGAGTAAGTTTCATCGATTGGAATGATTTGGCGAAGTTCATTTTTGGCATTTTTATACACTTCAATTAAAGGCCAGTTAATTTTAAAATCTTTCACTTCTTCGCCCGTTAATTTTAAGTTAATTAAACAATCAAATTTCCCGCGTTTCGCGTACTCGGCTATAATTTTTTTCGCAACGAGCTCTAACTCTAGCCATTCTTTCGGGAATTTTGTATAAATCTCCAAAAAGCGATGGTTGACCGAGCGAATTTCCACGGTCAATTGATATTCATTCGTGGTTGTGACACCTCTGCCAAAACCAGTCATACTACGCACCAAGGTTAGTCACACCTTTCCTAAGCTATGCTCCAATTATAACACATGATTAGAAAATTATAACGCCTGAATCATTATTTGTATAGAATGAATGCATGATAGAAACATGATAAAATAGTGTACATCACTGAAACAGAAAAGAGGAACCAGTATGGCATTTGATGGATTATTTACTGTAGCAATCATCAATGAACTGAAAAAACTTGAAACCGGAAGAATCTCAAAAGTTCATCAACCAAATGCGCTGGAAGTGGTACTGCATATCCGGGCAATGGGCAAAAATGAAAAGCTTTTGTTTTCCATCCATCCTTCCTACGCTCGGGTTCACATAACAAAAGAATCGATCGATAATCCACAAGAGCCGCCGATGTTTTGCATGCTCCTTCGAAAGCATATTGAAGGGGGCATTATTACACGGATTGAAAATGATGGGTTTGAACGGGTGATTACCTTTCATATTGAAAGCAAAAACGAAATCGGCGATCCGGTCTCTAGGAAACTAATCATTGAAATTATGGGGAGACACAGCAATTTAATATTAGTAGATGAAACGAATAAAATCATTGACGGGCTCAAGCATTTGCCGCCTTCTGTCAATAGTTATCGTACGGTTCTTCCGGGATTTGAGTACGTCCAGCCTCCTATGCAGGAAAAAGTGAATCCACAAAATGTTTCGGATGAAGAAATTGAACAATTTTTCTCAGCAGACAGAACACCGCAGGAAGTGGTGGAGCATTTTGCCGGATTCTCGCCTTTCCACGCAAACGAATTATTGCACCGGATGAAAGACGGAAATGTATCCCAAGTTTTCCGCGACTTTATTGGCGAAATCATAACGAGCGACAAGCCAACTTATTTAGAAGCAGATGGAAAGCCTTATTTTTCGCCAACCATGATTACACATTTATCTGGGCGAATTACCCATTATGAAGATTTAAGTTCCCTTCTCGATCGGGTATTTTATGCACGAGCTGAAAGGGACCGGGTGAAACAGCAAGCCGGCGATTTGGAGCGCTTCATCCTAAATGAAATCAATAAGCTAAAAACGAAATTGAAAAAATTACATAATGATTTGGAGCAGGCATCAAAACTCGACCAATATCAATTATTCGGCGAATTGCTAATGGCCAATTTGTATCAATTTGAAAAAGGCATGAAGGAAGTAAGGGTCATCAATTACTATAATAATGAAGAAATCACCATTCCATTGGATGAAAGAAAGACGCCTGTTGAAAACGCCCAAAGCTACTATACGAAATACAATAAAGCCAAAAATGCCCTCATTCGGGTGAAGGAACAAATCGACAAAACGAATGAGGAAATTGAATATTTTGAAATGCTATTAAACCAAGTCAACCAAGCAAGCCCGACAGATATTGAAGAAATCCGAGAAGAACTTGTGGAACAAGGATATTTGAAAAAAAGAACTAATAAACAAAAAAATAAACCGGCAAAACCTGCTCCTGAAAAGTTTGTATCATCCACCGGAATCCCGATTTCCGTCGGCAAAAACAACAAACAAAACGACTATTTAACTTTTAAGATTGCCAAAAAATCCGATATTTGGCTTCATACAAAAGACATTCCTGGCTCTCATGTCGTGATTCATTCCAGCGAACCCGATGATACGACTTTAAAAGAAGCGGCGATATTAAGCGCATATTTCAGCAAAGCCAGAAACTCTTCTTCCGTTCCCGTTGACTACACCCAAATCCGCCATGTGAAGAAACCAAGCGGAGCAAAACCGGGCTTTGTCATTTATTTCGAACAAAAAACCCTCTACGTCACACCGGATGAAGAAGTGGTATTAAAGCTGAAGCAAAAAGAATAGCATCTCTGTTCCCTGGGTTGTTATAACAAAAAAAACTCCTGATTTCTTCGGTGAATCAGGAGTCTTTTTATTTTTATTTTAATCTGCCCGCTTTCAAATCTTCATGCCAATTTTTTAGGAACGGGATATCTTCCGATTTGATTGCGCCGGTTTCCTTTGCGGCTTCAATCAAATAATCGAAGTTTGTTAGGCTTACATATTTCACACCGGCTTTTTCAAATGTCTCTTCCGCTTTTGGCAAATTGTATGTATAAACACATACAACCCCAACCACTTCGCAACCTGCTTCTCTCAGCGCTTCAACCGCAGTCAAGGATGAACCGCCAGTGGAAATGATATCTTCCACCACAACCACTTTTTGCCCCGGCTCAATTTTTCCTTCGATTTGATTGCCGCGGCCATGATCTTTTGGTTTGGAACGCACGTACACCATCGGCAGCTGCAACAGGTCGCTCACCCATGCCGCATGGGGTATGCCGGCTGTGGCTGTTCCTGCAACCACTTCCGTTTCAGGGAAATGTTCTTTGATTTTCTCTGCCAATCCATTTGCAATTTGTTTTCTTGCTTCTGGATACGAAATTGTAAGCCGTGTATCGCAATAGATTGGGGATTTAATTCCACTTGCCCATGTGAATAAATCCGTCGGGTTCAATTCGACAGCCCCCACTTTTAACATGATATGGGCAATTTCTTTTTCGATCGCCATTATTTTCCCTCCCAAAGTCGACATACTTCTTGATAAGCCTCTACTACATTTTCCGCTTTCGTCACTGCCCGTCCAACTACGATGTAAGATGAACCGTTTTCCCGGGCAAAATCAGGGGTTGCCACCCGTTTTTGGTCATGGGCATCTCCGCCTAAAAGTCTAATCCCTGGCGTTACACGAAGGAATGCTTCCCCGCAACGTTCCGCAATCTGCTTTGCCTCATGAACCGAACAAACGACGCCATCCAAACCGGCTTCTTTTGTCAGCTGGGCATAATGCAGCACCGACTCCAACAATGTTAAAGGAATTTTTTGCTCTTTTTGCATTTGTTCTTCCGTAGTAGAAGTCAACTGGGTTACTGCAATGAGCAACGGTCTTTTCCCAACACTTCCTGCCTCTAACCCTTCAAGAGCTGCTTCCATCATTTGCTTGCCGCCAGCTGCATGGACATTGACTAAATCCACGCCCAACCGAGCTAGCCCCTTCATAGCGGATTTCACCGTATTCGGAATATCGTGTAATTTTAAATCGAGAAAAATGTCATGTCCTAAATCCTTAATTTTTCGAACGATATCTGGACCTTCTTGATAAAACAGCTCCATGCCCACTTTAACAAACAACTTCTCTTCAAAATGGTTCAAAAATTGGAAAACCTCTTGTTCCCCTGGAAAATCTAAAGCAATAATCGGTTTATTCATCAGCGGTGACTCCTTCCGATAATTTCTTTCATGTGTTTCACTCCAAGTTCATCCAATTTCGCCGGAAGTTCATCAATTAATTTTGGACAGATGAATGGGTCGACAAAGTTCATCGTTCCTACTGCCACCGCCGACGCACCAACAGACATAAAGTCAATCACGTCTTGGACAGAAGACACACCGCCCATGCCGATAATCGGAATATCCACTGCTTTATATACTTCATAGACCATGCGCAAAGCAACCGGTTTAACGGCTGGACCAGATAAACCTCCCGTTACATTGGAAATCAATGGTTTTCCTGTTTTTTCATCAAGGCGCATGCCAAGCAAGGTATTAATCATCGTGATGCCGTCAGCACCGGCAATTTCAACCGCTTGAGCCATTTCTGCAATACTTGTTACATTCGGAGAAAGTTTCACATATACCGGCACTTTAGAAACGGCCTTTACTTGTTCGACCAGTTCCCGGGCAATGACCGGATCCGTTCCGAACGTAATGCCCCCTTTTTTGACATTCGGGCAAGAAATATTTAATTCCAACGCTTTTACATTGGGCGCAGTCGAAATGCGGCGGGCCACTTCCACATAATCCTCTGTCGTTGAACCTGCCACATTTGCAATGATTGGCACATCAAAACGTTCGAGCCAAGGCAATTCTTCCGCCATCACTTTCTCAAGCCCTGGGTTTTGCAAACCAATCGCATTTAACATCCCAGCAGGAGTTTCCGCTACGCGAGGTGTCGGATTTCCAAGACGAGGCTCTAAAGTCGTTGCTTTAATCATGATAGCGCCCAACTGGGAAAGGTCGTACAACTTAGCATATTCACGTCCAAATCCAAAACAGCCGGAAGCAGGCATAATTGGATTTTTTAAATCTAAACCAGGGAGTTGGATATCTAAACGATTCATATTTTCACAACTCCTTTCTCAAAGACCGGACCATCCGAACAAATTTTCACGTAATTTTTCTCCTGCCCTTCATTCGTTTCACAGATGCACGCAAAACATGCACCAATGCCGCAGCCCATCCGCTCTTCCAATGAAATATAACCTTTTTTATCTTCATACATGGATGAAAGGGCCCTGAGCATTGGAAGCGGTCCACAAGAATAAAAGACATCAAAATCCAGCTGTAATTCATCCAATAAATCCGTCACAAATCCTTTAAATCCTTTTGAACCGTCGTCCGTCACGTAATAGGTTTCGCCTAATTGCGTAAATTCCTCTTCATAAAAGGCAAACTCTTCTGTTTGGAAGCCTAATACGTGGATGGTGCGGACGCCTCGAGCATTTAACTGTTTGGACAATTCATATAAAGGGGGAACACCGATGCCACCGCCGACAAGAAGGGCTGTTCCTCCTTTATCAACCGCTTCAACCGGGAACCCATTGCCAAGGGGGCCTAATACATCCACTTCATCGCCAATTTGTTTTTGGGATAACACATTAGTTCCTCTTCCTTGAGCACGATAAATAATGGTAAATTCATTTGCCTCTTTTTGAATGCTTGCGATGCTGATTGGACGTCGAAGGAGTGGTTCGAGCAAATTTGAAACTCGTATATGAACAAATTGTCCAGGAGTCATCTCCTGAACAATTTGTCCTTGTAGCGTCATTTCGAAAATATTTTTCGCAATCTCTCTTTGGCAAACGACGGTCATGCGTTCTTGTTGAATCATGCATATACCTCCGATTTCGGCATTTCTTGAATAGCAAAAGTCATGGATTCAATCACTGTAATTAACGCGTTCGCTGTATCCAATGAAGTCAAGCAAGGAATGCCGTTTTCAACCGCTTCACGACGAATGCGGAAACCGTCGCGGGCAGGCCGTTTTCCTTTTGTTAATGTATTGATGACCACTTGCGCTTCGCCGTTTTGGATAACATCCACTAATGTTTTGCCTTTGCCGCCAATTTTTTCGACAACTTCTGTACGGATGCCAGCCTCTTCAAATTTTTTCGCTGTTCCTTCTGTCGCCATAATGCGGTAGCCGACAGCTTGGAAACGTTTCGCAAGGCTTACTGCTTCTTCTTTATCTTTATCTGCCACCGTAAAGAGCACTGTTCCATATGGCTGAATTTTCATACCAGAAGCAACTAAACCTTTATACAATGCTTTTTCTAATGTTTCATCTTTACCCATAACTTCCCCTGTTGATTTCATTTCAGGTCCAAGGGTGATGTCTACGCGGCGAAGTTTTGCAAAGCTGAATACCGGCACTTTTACATATACACCTTTTTTCGGTTCCACAAGGCCAGTTTCATAACATTGATCCACAATAGATTTGCCTAAAATGACTTTCGTTGCAACGTTGGCCATTGGAATGTTTGTGATTTTGCTTAAAAATGGCACTGTTCTAGATGCACGTGGGTTAACCTCAATGACATATACATTGCCGCCGGAAATGACGTATTGAATGTTCATTAATCCCACAATATTTAACCCTCTTGCTAAACGTGTTGTGTAATCCACAATCGTATCGATTTGTTCTTTTGTTAAGCTTTGAGGCGGATATACGGAAATGGAGTCTCCGGAGTGCACCCCTGCGCGTTCAATATGTTCCATAATTCCAGGGATGAGCACATTTTCGCCATCGGAAATGGCATCCACTTCCACTTCTTTACCTGTTAAGTAGCGGTCAATTAATACTGGATGGTCTGGTGAAGCTTCTACCGCATTTTCCATATAATGTTTCAATTCATCTTCGTTATAAACAATTTCCATTGCACGGCCGCCAAGTACGTAAGAAGGACGAACTAATACTGGGAAGCCGATTCTTTTCGCAATCGTTAATGCTTCATCCAATGAAACCGCCGTATCCCCTTCAGGCTGTGGAATTTCTAATTCTTTTAATGCTTGTTCAAATAAATCGCGGTTTTCTGCACGGTCGATGTTTTCTAAGGATGTACCTAAGATTTTTACGCCATGGGCAGCCAATTTATCCGCTAAGTTAATGGCAGTTTGTCCACCAAATTGTACGACTACGCCAACCGGTTTTTCTAAATCGATAATGTTCATAACGTCTTCGATTGTTAACGGTTCGAAGTAAAGTTTGTCCGAAATCGAGAAGTCTGTTGAAACCGTTTCAGGGTTGGAGTTGATAATGATCGCCTCATAACCTGCTTCTTGAATTGCCCAAACAGAGTGCACTGTAGCATAGTCGAACTCGATGCCTTGTCCAATTCGGATTGGACCGGAACCAAGCACAATGACAGAAGGTTTTTCACTCACGATGGATTCATTTTCTTCTTCATACGTGCCGTAATAATAAGGCGTTGCTGATTCAAACTCTGCAGCGCAAGTGTCAACCATTTTATAAACTGGAACGATGCCGTTTGCTTTTCTCAATTCGTAAATTTCTCTTGCGTCCATACCCCAAAGCTCAGCAATTTTCTTGTCCGCAAAGCCCATGCGTTTCGCTTTTCTTAAAACTTCTAAATCCATTTTATTTTCTTGCAATTCAGATTCCATTTCGATAATATTTTTCAGTTTGTACAAGAAGAATAAATCAATTCGCGACCATTCGTGGATTTGTTCAGGCGAAATGCCTCGGCGCATGGCTTCAGCGATGAAGAATAATCGTTCATCTCCCGCTTTTTTGATGCGTTTTTCCACCCAGTTGTCATCATGTTCATCCGCATGTTTTAAATCAATATGAATGTGGCCTGTTTCAAGGGAGCGCACCGCTTTTAAAATGGCTTCTTCAAACGTGCGTCCTAAAGCCATTACTTCCCCTGTCGCTTTCATTTGCGTACCTAAATTCCGTTTGGCTGATTCAAATTTATCAAATGGCCAGCGCGGGATTTTTGCCACTACATAGTCGATAGCAGGTTCGAAGTCTGCATATGTAGTACCTGTAACAGGATTTTTAATTTCATCCAACGTTAAACCAACCGCAATTTTTGCCGCAATTTTTGCAATTGGGTAACCTGTTGCTTTGGATGCTAAAGCAGATGAACGGGATACCCGCGGGTTCACTTCAATCACATAGTAGTTGAAGCTGTTTGGATCAAGGGCTAATTGAACGTTGCATCCACCTTCGATTTTTAATGCGCGGATTATATCTAATGAGATCTTGCGCAGCATTTGATATTCCCGATCTGTTAATGTTTGGACAGGCGCAACAACGATGGAATCCCCAGTATGGATGCCGACAGGGTCCACGTTTTCCATGCTACATACAACAATCGCATTGTTTTTTGAGTCGCGCATTACCTCAAATTCAATTTCTTTATAGCCGGCAATGGATTTTTCAAGTAGACATTGTTTTACTGGGCTGTATTTCAAACCGCTTGACACGATTTCTTCCAACTCTTGTTCATTGTTGCAAATTCCGCCTCCAGTACCCCCTAAAGTAAAGGCTGGTCGAACAATCACTGGATAGCCGATTTTTTCAACAAAGGCTTTTGCTTCTGCCACACTGTGCACAATATCGGATTCCGGAACAGGAGCACCCAATTCATACATTAATTGGCGGAACATTTCACGGTCTTCCGCTTTATGGATAGCTTCCAATTTTGTTCCTAAAATTTCAATTCCTAATTCATCTAAAATGCCGGATTTTTGAAGCTCAATGGCCATATTTAATCCAGTTTGTCCGCCGAGAGTTGGTAATATTGCGTCTGGTCTTTCTTTTCTTAAAATTCGGGAAACAAATTCTAAAGTAATTGGCTCTATATAAACTTTGTCTGCAATTTGAGTATCTGTCATAATCGTTGCAGGGTTTGAGTTTATAAGAATTACTTTATATCCTTCTTCTTTTAAAGCAAGACAAGCTTGCGTGCCGGCATAGTCGAACTCTGCTGCTTGTCCAATGACGATTGGACCTGAACCAATCACTAAAATGCTTTCGATATCAGTACGTTTAGGCATGTTGTTTTTCCTCCCCTGCTTGTTCCATTAATTTAATGAATTCATCAAATAAATAGTTTGAATCTTCCGGACCTGGTGATGCTTCCGGATGGAATTGTACAGAAAATACTGGATATTTTTTATGTTTTAATCCTTCAATTGTACCATCATTTAATGAAACATGGGTAATTTCTAAATCCGTACCTTCTAATGAGTTTGCATCGATGGCATAGCCGTGGTTTTGTGAAGTTATTTCAACGATGCCTGTTTGAAGATTTTTCACCGGATGGTTGGCGCCTCGATGTCCGAAAGGCAATTTAAAACTTTTTGCACCGCAAGCAAGCGCAATGATTTGATGTCCTAAACAAATGCCAAACATTGGGACTTTCCCGATTAATTGTTTAATTGTTTCAATACCTTCTGTCACATCGGCAGGGTTTCCTGGTCCATTGGACAATAAAATTCCTTCTGGACGGAAGCTTAAAATTTTCTCAGCTGGTGTATTATAAGGAACTACAAGCACATCGCAATGGCGATTATTTAACTCCCGCAAAATGCCTTTTTTCATTCCAAAATCCATAAGAACAACCCGTTTTCCTCTGCCCGGACTTGGAAATGGCATTTTGGAAGAAACTTCTCGTACATGATTTTTTAAATATGGCGTTTCATTTAATCGTTTCACAATTTCAACTATGTTTACTTCCTCGTCCGCTTGAGTCAACATGGCACGTACAGCACCTTTTGAACGGATGATGCGAGTTAATTTCCGTGTATCGATTCCTTCAATTGCAGGAATATCATGACTTTTTAAATATTCATCCAATGTCATTTCTGAGCGGAAATTGGAAGGAATTTTCGTTAATTCTCTCACAACCACACCGCGGACAACAGGAGCGATGGATTCAAAATCATCGCTGTTAATTCCATAGTTGCCGATAAGCGGATAAGTGAATGTTACAATTTGACCGTAAAAAGAAGGGTCTGTAAGCGTTTCTTCATAGCCAGTCATCCCTGTTGTAAATACAACCTCTCCTTGACTAGCTCGATCACTTCCAAACGCTGCTCCTTCAAATACTGTCCCATCTTCTAAAATTAAGAGACGCTTTTTCATCATTCTTCCTCCTTATAAACCACATTTCCTTCAAAGATTGTCATAATCGGCCAGCCTTTTGCCTTCCAGCCATTGAATGGTGTATTGCGGCCTTTTGAATAAAATTCATTGGCATCAATTGTTTTTTCTTTATTAAAATCAATGATTGTCAAATCCGCAGAAGCTCCTACCTCAATTTTTCCATATGGAAGATTGAAGATTTCAGCCGGCTTGATCGTCATCCAATCCACTAATTGCTTTAAAGTAAAGATGCCAGTTTCGACAAATTTTGTAAAGAGAAGAGGAAAAGCTGTCTCAAAACCGACAATTCCGAACGGCGCACCCACCATGCCGCAGCATTTTTCTTCCTGGGTATGTGGTGCGTGGTCTGTGGCGATGCAATCAATTGTGCCATCCAGCAATCCCTCGATTAATGCTTTTTGATCTTCTGATGAGCGCAACGGCGGATTCATTTTCCAGTTGGCATCATCGCTTGGAATATCCATTTCTTCAAGCAGCAAATGGTGTGGGCAAACTTCAGCCGTCACGCGAATCCCTGCTTTTTTCGCATCCCTTACCGTACGGACGGATTCTTTCGTGGAAACATGGCATACATGATATCTTGCACCGGCAGCTTCGGCAAGCAAAACGTCCCGCGCGATTTGCACCGATTCACAAATGCTTGGAATGCCTGGAAGCCCAAGTTCTTTATTGCGTTTTCCTTCGTGCATGACGCCGCCGTAAATTAAAGAATTATCTTCACAGTGTGCAACAACGACTGCGCCAACCTTTGCCGCATCCAGCATTTGCTCGTACATAGTTGAGGCCAGTTGGACACCCACCCCATCATCTGAAAAAGCAACGGCACCATGGGCTTTTAGTTCTGCGATATTAGTGCGCTTTTCTCCTTTTTCATCCATTGTAAGGGAACCATAAGGAAGTACTCGGACAACAGCGCTTTTTTGAATTAATCCTTTCACATATTCAAGGTTTTTCACAGAGTCTGGTACAGGTTTTGTATTTGGCATCGCACAAATTGTTGTAAATCCGCCTCTTGCCGCAGAGCGAGTTCCTGTGGCAATCGTTTCTTTATGCTCAAATCCCGGCTCCCGTAAATGAACATGCACATCTACAAACCCTGGGGATACGAAATTACCTTTTCCATCAATCACTTGTGCTCCTTCTGGCTTGGATCCACCGATGACAGCAATTTTTCCACCGTCAATGGTAATTGTTGTTTCAATCAATTTCCCTTGTTCATTTAACATTTTGATATTTTCGATAAATGTTGCCACTGTTATCTCTCCTTCAATATTGTTTCCAGAATTGCCATTCGAACAAATACGCCATTGTGTATTTGATGGAAAATTCTTGAACGCTTGCATTCCACTAATTCTGAAGCAATCTCCACATCTCGGTTCACCGGTGCAGGATGCATGATGATAGCATGTTCTTTCATTTGTTTTTCACGTTCAACCGTTAATCCATATTGTTGATGATAAAGTTCTTTTGAAAACGGCACATCATGTCGTTCATGTTGAATGCGGAGCAGCATAATGACATCACTTTCTTCAAGAATCCCATCCCAAGAATACTGCGCCTCAAAATTGCCAGCCCACTCTGGAGGACAAAGGAAATTGACATTCACACCAAGCCTCCGTAATGCAATGGCATCGGATTTTGCCACGCGGCTATGGGCAATATCCCCAACTATCGTCACCGTCAGTCCATCAAATCGTTCGAATTCTTTATAAATCGTGTATAAATCCAGCAAACTTTGGGAAGGATGCTGGCCTGTTCCATCGCCTGCATTGATGACAGAGACATTAATTCCTTCAAGCAGTTCGCGATAATATTCATCCTCTTTCGCCCGAATGACCACTGCATCGAGGCCAATCATTTCTAAAGTTTTCACCGTATCGTACAATGTTTCCCCTTTTAACATGCTAGAAAATCCCGCTTCAAAAGGAATCACTGTACAACCGATTTTCCGTTCCGCCATTTCGAAACTCGTTTTTGTTCGAGTGCTGGGTTCAAAGAATAAATTGGCCACATAATGGGAGCGGTCCAACTTCGGTTCAGCCCCTTGTTCAAATTCCCTAGCACGCTCGATAATCGACATTATCTCATCATTTGTTAAATATTCCATTGAAAGCAAATTTTTCATGTCAATTTCCTCCTATCACTATTTAAAAGGCTTAGGAGGGATGACAAGTATGCAGTATGCGCTTGCCATTCGTCTCCTTTTTTGCCTCACTGGACAAATCTTAAAGGATGATTAAATTGTTTATTCGTCAAACTCTTCTACATTTTTATCCCTTCCAGGAAGGATTAAGTTTAAAATTACACCAATAATTGCAGCAAGTGCCATACCTTCGATTGAAAAAGCCTCTGAAATGCGGATTGCTGCACCGCCGATTCCAACGACTAAAATAACTGAAGCTATAACCATGTTCCGGTTTTTGCCAAAATCTACTTTATTGTCCACAATCATTCGAAGACCGCTGGAAGCGATAATTCCGAATAGCAGAATGGAAATGCCTCCAAGTACTGAAGTAGGAATTGTTTGCACTAAAGCCATCGCTTTACCGAAGAATGAAAGCAAGATGGCGATGCATGCTGCACCCATAATCACGTACACAGAATATACTCTTGTAATTCCTAATACCCCGATATTTTCACCGTAAGTCGTTTTTGGAGGACCACCGATTAACGCACTGACAAATGTTCCTAGTCCGTCCCCAAGGATTGAACGGTGCAAACCTGGATCTTTAATGTAATTTCGTTCAACGATTTTTCCTAAAACCAATTGATGTCCGATATGTTCCGAAATCGTTACAATCACGATTGGAACCATTGCGAGCAAGATGTTTGTAGTCACATGAAACTCATAATGCACACCAGGGATTAAAAAGTCTGGCAAAGCAAACCATGATGCTTCTTTCACTTTCGTAAAATCAACGATGCCGATGATTGCGGAGTAAATGTATCCTGCCACTAATCCAAGCAAAATTGGCATCGCGCTTAAAATATTTTTAAAGTACACGTTGAAAATAATCGCTGCAAACAATGTCACTAATGCTGCTGAAAAATGCCAACCGCTATATTGTTTAACCAGTTCAGTTTCTCCTGTATTTGGATTTACTTGTTCCACAGAAATATTCATTGCCATATCTACTGCTGTTCCAGCTAGTCCAAGTCCGATTACCATGATGACCGGCCCTACCACAACAGCTGGCAATAATCTCATAATCCACTTATACCCGCTTTTGTAAATTAATAATGAAACAATTGCGTATACAAGTCCGACTGCCATTGCGCCAATCATTGCATTTCCAGGATTTACGGCAGCCCCCTCTGGATCCAACCCGCCAGATACTAATAACATCGGCGTAATAAAAGCAAAAGATGAACCTAAGTAGGCGGGCACTTTAAATTGTGTTACTAAAAGGAAGACGATGGTTGCAATTCCACTTGTTAACAGTGCAATCGCAGGACTTAGTCCAACAAGCTGTGGCACTAAAATCGTTGATCCAAACATTGCGAACATATGTTGAAAACTTAATGTAATCAACTGCCCGCCTGACGGTTTTTCATGAATATCGATTACTTGATTTGACATATTGTTTCCCCGCAATCACTTTCTAATTTGTTTTCATTAACGTAACTTGATCTTTTCCATCTACTTCTGCCACTTGAACAACAATTCTTTCTGAACTTGAGGTCGGAATATTCTTTCCTACGTAATCTGCACGAATCGGCAGTTCCCTATGTCCACGGTCGATTAAAACCGCTAGCTGAATTTGTGAAGGGCGGCCTAAATCCATAACCGCATCCAAAGCGGCCCGCACCGTTCTTCCTGTATAAAGTACATCATCTACAAGGACAATCTTTTGATCATTTACAACATAGTCAATATCCACCTGTTGCACTTTCGGCCCGTCACCGATAAATTTTGTCGATAAATCATCTCGGTATAATGTAATGTCTAACTCCCCAGTGCGTACTTTTTTTCCCTCGATTTTTTCAATCTTCTCAGCCAGCCTCCTTGCAAGATGAGTACCGCGAGTTTTAATCCCCACCAAAATCACGTTGTCAATTCCTTTATTCCGTTCAATGATTTCGTGGGCAATTCTCGTCAGCGCCCGATTCATTGCCTGGGCATCTAACAGCTCTGTCACTTGAACCATTTGATAATTCCTCCATTTTGATCATGATTTTGATTGCACAAAAAAACCTCCTAAGCGTCAGCTTAAGAGGTTGAAATTACAGTAAAATACTATGTTGGTATAATAATTCTGTCCATATGAAGATATACTATGCCCCTATTAGAAAAGCTAGAGAATAAGGATAGGGCATCAGCTTCTCTTCACCAACACGCTTTTACCTTTTCAGCCTCTCTGGACTGCCATTAAAGGTATTCCCTATTTAATTTTTACTGTTGTAAAGTATAGAACTATTTACTCTCTAAGTCAACATTCTTTTCTTAATTGTTCAAGTAAATTCATAAAATCTTCAGGCAAAGGTACTTCAAATTCCAAATATTCTTTCGTTCTAGGATGTATAAATCCTAATACGCCAGCATGCAATGCTTGGCCGCCAAAATCAATCGTTTTCTTCGGACCATATTTTGGATCCCCTACTAATGGATATCCGATATATTTCATATGAACGCGGATTTGATGGGTGCGTCCTGTTTCTAGCTTACATTCCAGCAATGTATATTTCCCACCAAATCGTTCCAACACTTGGAAATGAGTAATCGCTTCTTTTCCATTATCAACAACGGCCTGTTTTTGGCGGTCTTTCGGATCACGGCCAATTGGCGCATCAATCGTCCCTTTATTATGAGGAATATGGCCGTGAACCAATGCCGTATACTTCCGCGTCACCGTTTTATTCACAAGTTGTTCCACAAGTCCATTATGAGCCATGTCATTTTTGGCAACCATCAACAAACCGGAAGTATCTTTATCAATGCGATGGACAATTCCTGGACGCAGCACGCCATTGATGCCGGATAAATCTTTGCAATGATACATCAGTCCATTCACGAGCGTCCCAGTCATATGTCCAGGGGCAGGGTGCACCACCATTCCCTTTGGTTTATTCACTACAATAACGTCTTCATCTTCATACACGATATCTAAATCCAAATTTTCAGGGATGACTTCAAGCTCTTCCGGTTCTGGAACTTCAATTTCAACGACATCCCCCTCTTTCACTTTATATTTTGCCTTCACTTCCTTGCCATTTACCATGACAAGCCCTTCTTCAATCCAGCCCGCGATTTGCGTTCGCGACCAATCCTCATGAATAGTAGATAATGCTTTATCAAGTCGTTCTCCTGCATATTCTGCTTCAATCGTGATTGTTACTGTCATGATTTCACCTTTTTCTTTTCTTTTTGATCTTCCTTCAACATTGCTAGTATGAGCATGATGACAGAAATCGTCAATGCAGCATCGGCCACATTAAAAATCGGAAAATCATAATTGATAATTGGAATGTATACATCAATAAAATCTACCACTTCTCCACGAAAGATGCGGTCAATAAAGTTGCCAATGGCGCCGCCTAACAAAATCATTAAACTTACCCCTAAAAACGGCTTGTGTTTCCCTTCTTTTTGGAAATAATAAATCACTGCCGCCACGACAACGATGGTAACAAGATAGAAAATCCACATTTGTCCTTGAAGCATTCCCCATGCTGCTCCCCGGTTCCGATGGCTTAAAATGCCGAACCAAGGATCCCATACAGAAATTCGTTCTCCGATTTCCATATTGCTTACAACCACCCATTTTGTAAGCTGGTCCATCACTATAACGATAAGTGCTAAAATGTAGTATTTAAACACAATCTTTCCCCCGTTTGCCTATATATCTTCATTATTCTAACATATTCCGTCCATTAATACAGAAAATCTTCTCATCTGCCATGCATATTCGTTGCTTTCCACTTTTTCGTGCGGATGATATTCCATTTAGTGCAGATATCCTTCCTTTTCGTGCGTTTGTCAACCTCTTTGGTGCGGATACCCTCCATTTTCGTGTATTTGTCCACCAGTTTAATGTGAAACACCGCTCGAATGTCCAAACCAAACACCCTAAACAAAAAATCCGCTCTTGAATGATCTTATATTCAAGAGCGGGAAAAAGATTATTCGTAATGATTGATTACAATTTCTGCACAGCGGGCGCACAATGTAGAATGTGTTTCATTTTGGCCAACCGTTTCTGAATAAGACCAGCAGCGTTCACATTTTCCTCCATCCGCTTTTTCTACAACGATAGATGTATTCTCTAATGCAATAGCATTTTCTGGTGCATCTTTTCGACTGCCGGCAACGACAAATTGAGAAACAAGGGTAATTTGTTTGAAATCAACTTTGTCATCGTTCAATAGCGCTAATACGTTTTCGTCATCTGCATAAACAACTACTTTTGCATCCAATGGTTTACCTATAACTTTTTCATTTCGCGCTTCTTCAAGAGCTTTCAATACTTCATCGCGAATATCCATCACTTTGCCCCATTTTTCTTTCAACTCTTTGAAGTTCTCGCGCTCATCCACTTCTGGGAAGTCTGTTAATTGCACAGATACTTCTTCTTCGTTTAAGTAAGACCATAATTCATCCGTTGTATGCGGAATAATTGGCGTTAAGATTTTTAGCAATGTCAACAAGCTGTCATACATTACTGTTTGCATTGCACGGCGAGCAGGATTTGTTGGTGCTTCAATATAAACCACGTCTTTTGCCACATCCAAATAGAAGGCAGACAGTTCAACGGATACAAAGTTGTTGATAGCATGATATACAGCTGAGAAATCATAGCGGTCATAAGCTGCACGCACTTGTTTTAATACTTCCTGCAAACGCATGTACATATATTGATCCACTTCGCGTAAGTTTTCGTAAGGAACGCGGTCTTTTTTCGGATCAAAATCAAATAAGTTACCGTGCAAATAGCGAAGCGTGTTGCGGATTTTACGATACACTTCGGAAATTTGTTTTAACAAATCCATGGAAATCCGTACATCGCCAGTATAGTCTACAGATGCCACCCACAAGCGAAGAATATCCGCACCGTATTGTTTCATTACTTGTTCAGGGGCAATTACGTTTCCAAGAGATTTACTCATTTTACGGCCTTCCCCATCCAGTACGAAACCGTGAGACAGGATGCCTTTATAAGGTGCGAAACCGTTGATGGCAACAGATGTAATGAGAGATGAGTTAAACCATCCGCGATATTGGTCAGAACCTTCCAAATAAAGGTCAGCAGGATATTTCATGCCGCGTTCTACAAGCACGCCCTGGTGAGTGGAACCGGAGTCAAACCAAACGTCCATAATATCTTTTTCTTTTGTAAATTTGCCGTTTGGACTTCCCGGATGAGTAAATCCTTCTGGCAATAATTCTTTCGCTTCTTTTTCGAACCAAATGTTTGAACCATGTTCACGGAATAATTTTGCCACATGGGCGATTGTTTCTGGCGTAATGATTTCTTCACCGTTTTCCGCATAGAATACTGGAATTGGCACACCCCAAGCCCGTTGACGGGAAATACACCAGTCGCCGCGGTCGCGAATCATATTGTAAAGGCGGATTTTACCCCAGTTTGGCGTAAATGTTGTATTTTCAATCGCTTCCAATAATTGATCGCGGAACGGCTCGATGGAACAGAACCATTGCGGTGTAGCACGGAAAATCACCGGTTTTTTCGTGCGCCAGTCATGTGGATAGGAGTGGGTGATGAAACCTAATTTTAATAAGGCGCCCACTTCTTTTAATTTTTCAGTCACGACTTTGTTGGCATCATCATAGAACATGCCCTCAAATCCTGGCGCTTCACTTGTATAGCAACCACGGTCATCAATTGGGCTTAATACATCTAAACCGTATTTTTTACCGACGATATAGTCGTCTTCCCCGTGGCCAGGCGCTGTGTGAACGCATCCAGTACCGGCATCGAGCGTAACGTGTTCCCCAACCATTACTAAAGAATCGCGGTCATAGAATGGATGTTTGGCTACAATATATTCCAATTGTTGTCCTTTTACTTCTTGCACAATTTCAACTTGTTCCCATCCAATTTCTTTTGAAACATTTTCAATCAATTCTTTTGCAATGATATATAAGTTGCCATCCACTTTCACAACAGCATACGTAAATTCTGGGTTGACTGAAATTCCTAGGTTGGCTGGAATTGTCCAAGGTGTTGTTGTCCAGATAATGAACTTGGCCTCTTCAGGTACAACGCCTTTTGCATCTTTGATTTCAAAACTTACATAAATGGAAGGAGACTTCACATCTTTATATTCAATTTCTGCTTCTGCCAACGCAGATTCAGAGGATGGAGACCAATAAACAGGTTTTAGTCCTTTGTATATATATCCTTTCTCTGCCATGCGGCCAAACACTTCAATTTGACGGGCTTCAAATTCAGGGGTTAATGTGACATAAGGATTTTTCCAATCGCCGCGAACTCCCAAACGCTTAAATTGCGCTTTTTGGTTTTCAATTTGTTCGTAGGCATACTCTTCACAGAGTTTACGGAATTCAGCAACCGACATTTCTTTACGGTTCACGCCTTTTTTCGTCAAGGCATGCTCGATTGGTAGTCCGTGAGTATCCCAACCAGGAATATATGGCACATGATAGCCTGTCATAGAACGGTGGCGGTTAATCATATCTTTAATGATTTTATTTAACGCATGTCCAATATGAATATCACCGTTTGCATATGGAGGACCATCATGCAATACGAATTCCGGACGGCCTTTCGTACGCTCTAATACAAGTTGATTAATATCCATTTCTTCCCATTTTGCTTGAATTTTTGGTTCGTTTACCGGTAGATTTCCTCGCATCGGGAAATCGGTCTTCGGCATTAACAACGTATCTTTATACTCTACCATTATGTTTCCTCCTTGTTTATTTTTGACTTCATACTATCTATTCGGCAAAAAAGAAAATCCCCAATAATAAAAAAAGTTTCTCTATCCCATAGGGACGAGAAACGATTACCCGTGGTACCACCCTTCTTTACAACGCCGAAGAAAAGCATTTCGACGCTGCCTCTTGACACTGTAACGCCGTGTAGACGAAATCACTTACTGTTCTTTCAGTGATTTGGCTCGGGAGTGATTTTCTTTTTTGCCGCTTGTCCGAGCTTCCACCATCCTCGGATCGCTATAATTGCCACGGACAAAAAATACTTTCTCCGTCAACACCTGTCAGCCGCATGTATTAAATTTCTGTGTATCAGTATATGAAAATCATGGGAGCCCGTCAAGTAGTAAGAAAATTATTAATACTTTTCTTGCTCACTTGTACTGTTTTTTAGAAAATCATCTTCGTCCTCTTGTCTAAATTGTTCTTGGATTTCTGTTAAACCAATATCATATTCCATTAAATGATCCCAGTCGTCGGAATTCAATAAGTCTAATTGAGCTTCCACCAACATTTTGAAACGATTGCGAAACACCTTGGATTGCTTTTTTAAAGCGTCGATTTCAATCGTAATTTTACGAGCCTTTGTCAATGCTTCGTTCACGATGCGATCCGCGTTTTTTTCTGCTTCTTTAATGATTAACTTGGCCTCTTGCTGGGCATTTCTGCGCACTTCCTCCGCAGCTTCTTGCGCAACGACAATGGATTTTTGCAGCGTTTCTTCCATCGTATTGTAGTGTTCCATTTGTTCGGTCATTTGTTTTACTTTATCTTCAAGCTCTTTTTTTTCTCGGAGTAACAGCTCATAGTCTTTAATAATTTGGTCCAAAAATTCATTAACCTCGTCTTCCGCATAGCCGCGGAAAGCCCTTGTAAATTCTTTATTATGTATATCAAGAGGTGATAGTGGCATCGTTTCGCACTCCTTTAATCAAAAATATAAGCATATAACTATTATACCCATCAAGATAATTCTTTACAGTAAATTTTTTGATTCGACTCACTTTCTGTCAATTCGACAAATGCTTAAACGAATTTTCTCCTTTTTTGTTCGTCCTTCAATGGCATTGATTTTGAAACGTCCAAATCCACGGCAGGAAATCATATCCCCTTCTTGCAATTCAAAGTCCGTTTTTTCTGAAAGAGTAAAGTTGACCTTTACTTTACCTCCACGAATCAAATTTTGGGATTTTTGCCTTGAGATATTAAAACAACTCGACATCACTGCATCTAATCTCATCGAAGAAACTGTAAGCTGCTGCTCTTTCCAATCCTCTTGCGGAGGGATGAGCTCATTTATGTTTTCTACTTCATCAATCCGAACATTTACTCTCCCTACTTTTTGCAAGTTGGTTTTGACGTAAAGAGCAATTTCTTTTGTACAAGCAAACTGAATCATTTCTTCATTCATGCGAATATCGCCAAAATGTTTGCGGTCAATTCCGAGGGACAGCAGTGCTCCTAATACATCCGGATGTTTTAATTGAACAAATTTAGAGGGAAATGACAGTTTTAAAATGGAGATATCGTAGTCTTCCATTGTTGGAACAAAATAAGATGGGGCAATATAAACTTTTTTGCGTTCCGCTTCCTGAAAAATCCCCTCGCTATATACAGAAAGCTCGCCTTGATTCCCAACGATAGATTGGACAATATATTGTTCTCGGGGATCTAAAAATGCGGTCAATTTTGGCGCATACCGATCCTCCACTTCTTTTTTCCATTCAAGGACTCTTTCTATAAAAGGATGTTCATCTTTATGAAAATGCTGCAAAATATGGTTCATATCGTCAACTCACTTAATTGAATTTAAGTAAATGCATAATTTAGAAAAGTTCGAACATTATAAAAAAGGATGTGACTCCCAGCGAGCCGCACCCATTAATAAAATAACATATAGAGCAAGTTATAAATGCCTTGTTCAATAAACGTCAACACAAGTAAAGCAATAATCGGCGAAAAATCAATCATTCCAAGCGGCGGAATAAACTTGCGGAAAAATCCTAAATAAGGTTCACAAAATTTTTCTAAAAAGCGTCCGAACGCTGTATCCCTGCTGGACGGTATCCAAGACATTAAAATATAAACGATTAACATTAATGTATAAATTCTGAAAACAAAATTTATAATATCTACAATATCCATAGATTTTTTATTACCTCTCTATTTTTAAATATCGTCGTAAAAATATCCTGAAATTTCACCTTGCACTTCCACGTTATCTGGTGTGCATAAAAAGATATTATCGCCAATTCGCTGAATATCTCCACCTAAAGCATAGACGGTTCCGCTCAAAAAATCAATAATTCGCATTCCCGCCTCTCGATCAATTCGCTGAAGATTGACAATGATGGCCCGTTTATTTTTTAAATGCTCCGAAATATCTTGCGCTTCAGCATACACCCTTGGCTCGACAATGATTACTTTCGTGTTTTTCAAAGCATTGGCAGATTGAATATTAATGACATTCAGCGTTTTTTCTTCGCCATAGCTATTCACAATTTTTTTCGTTTTTCTTGTTACAGTCTCTTGCGGCAATACAGCTGGTTCTTTGATTGGTGGTTGAATTTCATCATCTTCATCTTCTAAGTAAAAGAAATTTTTTATTTTGCTGAACACGCCCATTTTTCAACCTCCTATCCAACAAGAGCTGTTCCGATTCTTATAAATGTAGCACCTTCTTCAATTGCAATTTCATAGTCGTTGGACATTCCCATAGATAATTCTTGGCACGGTGCATACGGCAAGTTTAGCTTCACAACCTCTTGTTGTAATTCTTTCAATTCTCGAAAGACTTTTCGAATTGTTTCTTTATCATCTGTATACGGCGCCATCGTCATTAATCCGACCACTTGAATTTTAGTGAATTTCTCTAAAGCCTGAATGAATGGAATGGTCTCTTCTTTGCTTAATCCATGTTTTGATTCTTCACCGGACACATTGACTTGCACAAAGCATTTAACCGGCTTTTCTGCCCGTTTTTCGATTTCTTCCGCTAAACTGAGGCGGTCCAGTGAATGAAGATAATCAATTTCATTAATGACTTTTTTTACTTTTCTTGTTTGAAGGGTACCAATATAATGCCAGATTGCCTGTTCTCGAATTTCTTCTTTTTTTGAAAGCAATCCTTCTGGACGATTTTCGCCGAGATGAACAAGCCCTGCATCCAATGTTTCTTTCGTGCGTTCTACAGAAACTTGTTTTGTCACTGCAATAATATTAATATCATCATTCAATCGATTAGCTCTTGTTTTTGCTTCTTCGATTCTTTGCTGAATGATTTCTAAGTTTTCTCGAATGCTTGACATACTAAATCCCATCTTTACAACAATAGTTTCTTTCATTTTAACAATCAACTCTCTATTTTTCAATGAAATCGCGGTATTATGAAACATCTTTTACTAAAATGACATCTTTCCCGATGACTAAAATATCGCTGATTAATACTCTTCGTACAGATTCATCTCCATGAAAAAAGTTAAACATTTTTTTCGGTTCCGCCACAAGAAAAGCTGTAATCATACCGGTTGTTGCACATACTTCCGCATCGATAATATATCCAATAAAACGCCCGCTGCCGGCTTCAATAATTTCTTTTTGCTGCACTTCTGAAAACTTCAATGGCATCTCCTTTCTACCAAACATTTGTATAAATTATGCATATGAACTCCTCTTCTTTAAGGCGTATGTCTGTAACAATCATTCAATTCTATTTTATGTTTGACCCTTCTCTTTGACCGATAAAAATAAAAACGCACTTATAAAAAGTGCGTCGGATTATATGAATCAGCATCATCCAAATTTATAATCTTTTTGCATTGTTTCTATAGCACTTTTCTCGAGCCTAGAAATTTGGGCTTGGGATATTCCAAGGGATTTGGCAATTTCCGTTTGCGTTTCTCCATAGTAAAAACGCTTTGCAAGTATTAATTGTTGACGTTCATCCAATCTTTGAATGCTTTCTTTTACACTCACATACGCAACCCATTGATCTTCTGATACACCTTCATCTCGCAATTGGTCCATGATATACACTGCATCGCCGCCATCGGAATAAATCGGCTCCTGAAGAGAAAGGGGATCCTGAATTGCATCTAAAGCATACAGCACATCTTCTTTTTTCATGTCAATCATTTCGGCAATTTGTTCAATTGTCGGTTCATATAAATTTTCGGATATGAACTTTTCTTTCGCCTGCATCGCCTTATATGCAATATCTCTCAATGATCTTGATACTCTCAATGCATGATGGTCCCGCAAGTGTCTGCGAATTTCTCCGATTATCATTGGTACAGCATATGTGGAAAATCTTACGTTATGCTTTAAATCGAAATGATCGATGGCTTTCAATAATCCAATACATCCTACCTGGAACAGATCATCTGCTTGTTCCCCACGGTAAGAGAACCGGCCAACGATGCTCAATACTAATCGCAAATTGCAAATGACCAATTGTTCTCTTACCGTTGTATCACCATTTTTAAGACGAACAAACAACTCTCTCATTTCTTCATGGCTTAATACCGGCAAGGAAGCAGTATCAACACCACAAAGCTCGACTTTTGTACGCACCATCTTCTTTTCCTCCAGACTTTTTATCTCTTGGACTGTTTTTTAAGTTTGTCCGAAATGGAAAAGAATATGCGTGCGCAATTCGTCCAATTTCAACCAATTCTTTATGAGATTGGTTGGTTCAAGGACTCTCTTAACTCAGAAATAATTTTCTTTTCTAGTCTGGAAATATAGGATTGGGAAATGCCTAAATGATCCGCTACCTCTTTTTGAGTCATTTCTTTTTTGCCGTTTAATCCGAAACGGCATTCCATAATATATCTTTCTCTCTCGCTTAATCCGTTAATAGCTTCAAACATCGACGCACGTTCAATTTTCTTTTCTACATCATTCATAATAATTTCTTCATCTGTGCCTAAAATATCTGATAAAAGGAGTTCATTACCATCAGGATCAGAATTCAATGGTTCATCCAACGAAACTTCGCCCTTCATACGACTTGTCTTTCGCAAATGCATTAAAATCTCATTCTCAATGCATCGAGAAGCGTATGTGGCAAGTTTTATATTCTTTTCTTTATTGTAGGTTTCAATCGCTTTAATTAATCCAATCGAACCGATGCTGATTAAATCTTCAATTGGCGTACCTGTATTATCAAATCGTCGTGCAATGTAAACTACAAGTCGCAAATTTCTTTCAATGAGGGTATCCCGTGCTTTCATATCCCCATTCATAAATGCTTCAATTACTGACATTTCCTCTTCTCTAGTTAATGGCACTGGCAATGAATCATGACCTCCTATATAGTATGTTTTTTTAGTGCGAAACTTACTAAATATTCTTGAGAGCAGTTCTTTTAATTTTCCAAACAACCATTCTCCCCCTTTATGATTTAGTTCAACGCTAAAACGTGGAGAATCATTTGTGCATTCTGCGGAAAACGGGCATCGTGTCTTGTAAAAACAACATATTCATCCAATATTTCCTTCTTTATGTTTCCGTAAAGAATCAGACGTTCAAATCGGAATGCTAAAGCGGTAGACGTTTCTTTTTGAACCGTTGACAATCTCAATACTCTGATCTTGGGGTACATAAAGTCAGGAAACATTGTTAGTTGATAAGGATTCTGGTCGTTCCACGTAAGCAATCCAACTTTTAATTCTTTCGGCAGTTTTTCTTCTACCGCTTGATACGATAAGAAATGAACAGGTTTTCCGCTGATCGGCTCCACACATTCATTTCCCGTATCAATGAATCCTTTCAACGAATATGTGTTTTGAAAAAGCTCTAATTCGCAATCCACTACAAAAGATTGTTGCAACCTTTCCTTTGTCAGATTTCTCCACTTCGAATGAATAAAAGTTAAACTAAGAACAGCAAGACTTAAACAAAAGATAAAAAAAATGAGATCGGATTGCCTAAGCAAAAAAGGAAGTAAACTGGTGAGTAGCCCCCCCAGAAAAAAGGTAGCTACAAGCAACACTGTTCCTTGTTTTAACAAAGTTTGAAATCGAAAGGAGAAAGCGAGTCCTATTAGTAGCAGGAAACTGAGTACAGCTCCTATAAAAGTTTGATAAAAAATAGATGACACGAGTCCGCTGACGAATGCACTGAACAAAAGCCTTCGTTTCTTGACATACAATCCCGTTATTTCCTTTGTGAATTTTAATAGTAAGTAATTAAATAACGTATTGTATAGTACGAGTAATTCTCCAATCATTTTAGCGTCCTCCTATTGATAGATTAACACTATCCCTATGTAGAAAATGTCAAAACATCGTAGCAAAACCGGAGTTTTTATTGACAAAATATTGCATAGAGCGGGAAATTATGCATAAAAAAGAAACTATCTAGAAATAAATTCTTATTCCAGATAGTTTCTTTATGTCATTTTTACATAATATTGTAAAGTCAAATTTGAGAATTGTCGATTTTTTTGTTATTTTGTAACACTATTTCCATTGAATGATGAATGTTATTGATTTCGATTTCGACGATTTCTTAAAAATGTCGGAATATCTAAAAGATCTTCTTGTTGTTGGTTTCGATAATAATCCTGTTGCTGCTGCGGTTCCACATTTCGTTCACGCACTGGAGGTTGCTGTTGTGGTATGGAGTTCATTTGTGAATTTCGCACATTTATTGATGGTCTTGCACTTTGAATTGTTTGAGGTGCAGCATCATCAAAGCCAGTTGCAATGACCGTTACAATGATTTCGTCATTTAAGTTTTCATTAATAACGGAACCAAAAATCATATTAACTTCTTCATCAGAAGCAGATGCAACAATATCCGCAGCCTCTTGAACTTCAAACAAGCTTAAATTTGTTCCGCCTGTGATGTTCATGATGACGCCTTTTGCTCCATCAATAGAAGTTTCAAGAAGCGGGCTGGAAATCGCTTTTTTCGCTGCCTCCGTTGCCCGGTTTTCGCCGGAAGCAATACCGATACCCATCAATGCTGAACCTTTATTGGACATAATTGTTTTAACATCTGCAAAGTCTAAGTTGATGAGACCTGGCGTCGCGATTAAGTCAGAAATTCCTTGCACACCTTGGCGAAGTACGTTATCCGCTTCTCGGAAAGCTTCAAGCATCGGAGTGCTTTTATCAACGATTTGCAGCAGTTTATCATTCGGAATAACAATTAACGTGTCCACTGCTTCTTTCATCGCTGCAATTCCATTGATTGCCTGTGTCTGTCTCTTTTTTCCTTCAAAGGAAAACGGACGTGTAACTACCCCAACAGTTAAAGCTCCTAAATCTTTAGCAATTTGTGAAATAATTGGTGCGGCACCAGTTCCAGTTCCTCCACCCATTCCTGCAGTGACAAACACCATATCGGCTCCGCGTACAACTTCTTCAATTTGTTCTCTGCTTTCTTCTGCAGCCTTCTTTCCGATTTCTGGATTTGCCCCTGCACCTAATCCACGTGTCAGTTTACTACCAATCTGCAACTTTATTTCAGCTTTTGATAGATTTAAAGCTTGCGCATCTGTATTGACAGCAATAAATTCAACACCTTGAACACCGTGTTCAATCATTCGATTAACCGCATTATTTCCACCACCGCCAACACCAATTACTTTTATTTTGGCTAGTTGGTCAATATTCGTATCAAATTCTAACATTCTTTCTCCTCCTGCCACACTAGTCTAAATTTTAGATTTTCTTTTCCACTATTCAAAAAATTTATCAAATAACCTTTTTGCTTTATCAAAAACACTTGTTTTATATTCATTATCAGTTCTTTCAGATGCATGAGATTGCTTTTTAGGAGGAGTAGTAACTGAACCTACCGCTTGATAAACAGGTGCTTTAGAAGCTGGGCTTCTTCCAAAAAACTCATCTTCCATATGCGCATATCGAATTAAACCAACAGCAGTCGTATAAGACGGATCTCTGACTCCGATATAATCCGGTATATAAATTCTGACGCGGGTTTGCATGACTTGGCGAGCAAGTTGTGCAATTCCTTCTAATGAAGCTACACCACCTGAAATGACAATTCCTCCCGGTAAATCCCGAACACCTAAGCGGGCTAATTCATCCAACACCAGGTCGAACATTTCTTCTAAACGAGAACAAATAATTTCGGATATAAATTTTTGGCTGTATTCTTCCGTTGCATCTGTCCCTACTACTGGGACTTCAAACACTTCATCATCCGAAGCATCTTCATAAAAGGCATGTCCATACTCTCTTTTAATTTTTTCGGCTTGTTCAGTAGGGGTTTTTAATATGATGGACAAATCTTTTGTAATATGTTCTCCTCCGACTGGTACAACGCCGGTATGCGTCAACAAGCCATCTTCAAAAACTGCAATCGTGGTTGAACCGCCGCCAATATCAATAAATGCCGTGCCTTGATTTTTTTCGTCTTCCGTTAATGCAAAATATCCTGCTGCAAGAGGCTGCAAATAGATTTCTTTTATATTAAGCCCCGCCCGTTCAACACATCTTAAAACATTATGCAATAAAGTGCGGGATGTGGTTATCATCGTGGCATCCATTTCCAGTCGTATACCAATCATACCTCGAGGGTCTTTAATTTCATCCAAATTATCAACAATAAATTGTTTTGGTATAATGTTGACCAGTTCCCTCTCCGGTGGTATCGACATCACTTGAGCAGATTCAAACACTCGATCTAAATCATCATCTGTAATTTCACGATTTTCGCTGTTTACAGCCACAACACCTTTTACCGGCTGCAATACTGTTTGATTTGCTGGAATGCCTAAAACAACTTCTCTAATTTGAATTCCTGTCATTCGCTCTGCTTGTTCTACTGCTTTTTTAATGGATTGAACGGTTGCATCTATATCAACAATTGTGCCTTTTTTTACTCCATTAGTTTTTGTGTTTCCTACTCCTATGACATGCAACTGGCCATCTGTAACATCGCCAATTAGTACTTTTATTGAAGAGGAACCTATGTCAAGTGATATATATATGTTTTGATGATTCATTCCACCGCACCTCCTTCGAATGCTACTCACTCATTCTATTTTAGAATATTATATATGTGTCAGTAAATTCTTCTATAACATTATACATAATAAATTTTACTGCTATTATACAGTTTTTTCATCTTTTTTTATATGTCTGTCTTCCCACTTTTGTATCAAAATTCGTCGAATGATAGCAATATTTTGAAAAAGTCTCACACCGAAAGCAAAAATGGCGGCCAAATACAAGTCGACTCCTAAATGGACACCTAAAAAAGCAAGTCCAATGGCAAGGGCAATATTAAAGAAAAAACCAGTTATAAATACTTTATCATCATAAACTTGCTGCAAATGGGCTCGCATTCCTCCCACAATAGTATCAAGGGCAGCCAAAACAGCAATTGATAAGTAATTTTCATATACGGATGGAATTTGGATATCCGTCAAGAGCCCTAAAGTTAATCCTAAAATTAATCCTAGAAATGGTAGCCACATTTTTTAATCCCCTTCACTTTTCAACAAATAGGTATTTGTCAATTCTCCATCATAAGCGTCGATTGTAATCTCTTCTTTTGCTGGAGAAATAGTTAGTTTTAGATTATCAATATAAAAGTCATCTTGAAAAGTGGATGCATATAAATAGCTGTGAAGTTTCTCAGCTTTTTCAAAGGTTTCTGTAATGATATAGATATCTACATTCGAATTGCTGATTGGCACACTATTGACTGTCGTCTTTCCATTAATATCCCTTATAGCTGTTATATGAACAACCCTTTGTCCATCAATTTCAATGTATAAGCCATTATAACGGTAAATTTCATTGACAAGTCGTATTAAAAGGTCTGGGGAAATTGGCTCCACTTTATAGCCGCTGAGGATTAATTCCTCTGCAGGTTGAATATTTAAATGTACTCCTGGACCTGTTACTTTAGTGAGCCCTGCTCGCTTTCTTAAATCTTCAACCGTTGACTGTAAAACTTCTCCCAGTTCTTCATTGTTATTATTTTCATATTCCGATTTAATTTTTTTCAAGGAAGCAATTTCATCTAACAGTTCTGAATGCCTTTTTTTTTCTTCGCTTAATTCTTGGCGAATTTCCCAAATGTCTCTTGTATCTCTCAATTCAGGTTTTTTTACAGTGTTATATTGAATGGCAATCATGAACCCTACAATAAATGAAATGATGGTAATTCGTATGACTACATTTTTCTCCACCTACCTGCCCCCTTTTACATTTTGATATCGTCCATCGCTTGAATCGCTATTACGATTGAATCATTTAATAATTGATCAAAAACTCCTCCTGGAATTTTTAATGAAGAAATTAAAGTTTGAGAGTTTCCAATTGCTTCAATTTCAAATGGAGCAGGATATTGTTTTCCATCTATTGTAATGACAGGGCCGTTGCAATGGATATAAGAATTTGGTTTTAAGCGATGGCCATTAATTGAAATGGCTTCTGCACCTGAAATCTTTAACTCATTGATGACAAGAAAGATATGGCTTTCATGAACAATATAATCATTCGGATTGGTGGATTTCGGATTATAAGCTCCATCTTTTAAAGTGACTTTAATCCCCTCTCCATGGGCGGGCAATTCACCGAGCATTAATCTTAATTTTTCAGCTTCTTCTGCCAGTTCTTTGTAATCATTTTCATTTTCTGTAAAAGATTTTTCATATTTGCTAATTTGTTCTTTCAATTCATTCAGCTCGTCCATCAATTCTTTGGTTTTCTCTTGCTGCTCAATAAGTTCCGTCCGGTAATTATCCTCTTGATCCAAAGCGCTTGAATCCAGCTTTTTATGATCCTTTGCCAAGTTATAGGCATAACCGATGATGAAACCGGTCACGATGCAAACTAACAGGAAAATAAAACGTCTTTTTGAAAATTTATTTTGTTTTCGATTATGGAGTTGATTCATCATCTTCCACATCCTGTTCGTCCGGTTCATGGTCGGATTCTGCATTGATATCTATGGTCTTATATACTTCAGAATAAGGTTTGAAATAAGAACCAACTTCAATATCAATGATACCTTTTCCGTTTTCCTCCGCATTTTCAATTTGCGCAACAATCGCTGGGTAATATTTCATTTTTTCTGCAAGGGTGTTGATTTCCGCTCTAACTTCAAACCCGTCATTCATAAATAATGTAATCGAATACGGATCCGATTCTGTTGCATTTAAATTGATTTGAGAAATGAGCGCCAACACCTCATCATCCAGTTCCGCCAATTCTTTCAAAACCTTTTTTCTCAACTCTTCATCATCAAAGTTTAAAAAAATAGGTGCATCAATGGTAGGGTCAATTTTCTCCGATGATTTATAGACAACCCCATTTTCCAATATTGGGTAGAAATGATGATCTTCAAATATATAGGCAACTTTTCGGTATTCTTTCACTTGTATTTCTACAGTTGTAAGCCACTTTCTTTTTACGGTCACATCTTTAACCCAATCCTCTTGCAATTTTTTTTCAATGTCGAGAACTTTGAATCCCCACATTGAATCGCCTATTTGAAGTCCGGACTTTTCGATATAATAATCTTCTTTTACCAACTTCGCTCCATGCACGGTAATTTTTTGAATATCGCTGTAAGATGATTGGAAATAAAGGAGTAAAAATAACAAGACTAAAAATAGGGATATCATCACGACAAACTTTGTGTTTGTTCTTCTTCTTCTTTTCTTCTTTAAGGTGGGAATGCGTTCTTCAATATCAATGACTTTATCCATTTTTACTCCTCCTTTCCAATTATGTGGTTCGATTTGAAATAGCTACAATGACGCCAACAACAAACCATATAATCATGAGCGATGTGCCGCCATAACTAATAAACGGCAACGTCACACCTGTTACAGGAATCAGCCCAATCACAACGCCAATATTTAATGCTGCTTGGAAGCCGATCATAGCAACAAGGGAGCTGATAGCGAAAAAATCCGAACTTCTCGTTGCCTGCAAAGCTAAACCCATTCCTGAATAGATGAATAGACAAAACAGGGCGATGAGAAAACAACCGCCTACAAATCCGATTTCCTCCAAAATAATGGAAAAGATAAAATCGTTTTGCGGCTCCGGTAAATATAAAAACTTTTGTCTGCTTTGCTGAAAGCCATGTCCGAGCAATCCGGCAGGACCAATGGCTAAGAGCGACTGCACCGCCTGGAAACCGCTGCCTAACGGATCTTGCCAAGGATCGATGAAGGCTTCAATCCGCTTTAACCGATAAGGTGCAGCTGCAATAAGTCCGACTAATCCAATCACGCCAATAACAATAATAGCCACATAAAGTTTGATTGGATATCTTGCAATAAATAACAAAATAAATGAGGAGATAACTAATATAAACACAGAACCAAAATCAGGCTGCAACATAATTAGAGCGCTTGGAATAATGATAATGAGGAAATGCTGGAGGCGGACAATCCGCTCACCGCTAAGCACCTTGCTAAGCAAAAAGCTTAAAACCATTAAAGTCGTAATTTTCACTAACTCGGCAGGCTGTACAGTTAATGGCCCGATTCCGATCCAGCTTTGAGAGCCGTTCCGCTCAAGGCCGATTCCTGGAATTAACACAAGGACAAGCAAGAACAGAGAAAATATATATAAGCTAATCCACGTTTTTTCAAGGTGAAAAATGGACATATTGGAGACGATATAAAAGACTATAAGCGCAAGTAAAAGGTAAATGGATTGTTTAATGTAAAAAGGAATTTCTCCTTTGTAATGAATCGCACTCCAATATGTACCCGCCGAATAAATGAAAATGATACCGACAACGGACAGTGTAAATGCAGAAAGTATAAACAGCCTTTTATACGTAAATTTCAGTGAAGGCATCCTTTCTTAATATTTTTTCATTCCACCATTAAGAAAGTTTCATTGCCGCCTCAATAAATAAATCCCCTCGAACTTCAAAGTTTTTATATTGATCCCAGCTGGCACAAGCCGGCGATAATAAAATAACGTCTCCGCTTTCGGAAAGTTCTGCAGCCTTTTCAACAGCCTCAGCAATATCGGCAGCAATTACACATTCTTTTACATTGCAAGACTTTGCAAATTCGATAAAACGATTTTTCGTTTCACCCATTGCCACAACAGCTTTAACATTTTTCATTGCTTCCCGCAATTCTTCGAAGGAATGTCCTCGTTCTAGTCCCCCCGCAATTAATATGATTGGCTGTTGAAATGCTTCAAGCGCTACTTTTGTTGCTAAACAATTTGTTGCCTTCGAATCGTTGTAAATTTTTCTTCCTTTCCACTCACGGACAAATTGAGTGCGATGGCGGACGCCGGAGAAGGTTTTTAATACTTCTTCAATTGCCAACTTGTCGCATCCATATGTGAGGCAAGCAGCAATGGCTGCTAAAATATTTTGCAAATTGTGCTTGCCTGGCAAAGCAATTATTTCCCGGTCAATAAACGTTTCACCTTGCCAGTAAATGGTTGAATCATCGGCGCTAATCCCTTCTTCCATGCGGCCTTGAATGCTGAAAGGAATTTTTTTTGCCCGCGATGCTTTCGCCCATTCGACAACGACCTCTTGATCTTGATTAAAGATTAAATAATCCTCTTCCGTTTGATTTTTCGTAATTCCAAATTTCGCTTTCGCATATTCCTCAAAAGTGCCGTGATAATCTAAATGAGCATCATATAAATTGGTTAGCACGGCAATTTTAGGTTTAAATTGAATAATGCCCATCAATTGAAATGATGATAATTCCGTTACAATTACTTCATCTTTTGTAGCCTCTTCCGCAACAGTGCAAGCTACCGTTCCGATATTGCCCGCAATTTTTGGATGACGGCCGCTTCTTTTTAACATTTCAAAAATTAATGTTGTTGTAGTTGTTTTACCATTTGTTCCTGTAATGCCGATCATCGGTGCTTCGCTGATCAAATAAGCCAACTCAATTTCCGTAATGACTGGTAAATTTCGTGAGAGGGCTTCTTTTACAATGGGATTGGTGTAAGGAATGCCAGGATTTTTTACAACCATTTCAAATCCTTCATCTAGCAAATCTTCCGGATGTCGGCCGCAAATGACAGTAATCCCCTTTTTCAGCAAAGATTGAGCATCGGGATTTTCATCAAAAGGTTTTGCATCATTCACTGTCACAAATGCCCCAAGCTTATGTAGTAGGAGCGATGCAGCCACTCCGCTTTTTGCTAAGCCTAAAACCAAAATTTTTTTATGTTGAAATTGTGTTGTATAAATCATAAATATGCCTCCGCTATCACAGCAATCATTGCAACTAATAAAGCTATTGTCCAAAATACGCCAACCACTTTTCTTTCAGACCATCCTGATAATTCAAAATGGTGATGAATCGGCGCCATTTTAAATATGCGTTTTCCGCGCATTTTAAAGCTTGCCACTTGAAGAATGACGGATAATGTTTCAATCACAAAAACAAGCCCAATCAATAAAAGCAACAACTCTTCCTTCACAATGACGGATACAAGTCCAAGGGCACCGCCCAATGCAAGAGATCCCGTATCCCCCATAAATACTTTTGCAGGATTTGCATTGAAGATTAAAAATCCTAATAATGCGCCTGTTACTGCAAAGGTAAATACTGCCACATCAGTTTGTTCATTAAATAGCGCAATTACTCCAAAGGCGCTAAAAGCAATGGATGCTGTGCCGGCTACCAATCCATCCAACCCATCCGTCAAATTGACCGCATTAGAAAAACCGACGAGCCAAAAAATTAAAAAGGCTACATAAAGTATTCCTAAATCAATGGACCAATCCTTAAATGGGATGCTGATGGATGTATCGAAAGTACCCAATCTCAATAGCAAGAAAGCTAAGATGGATATAACAATTTGACCAATTAATTTTTGTAAGGAAGTTAGCCCTAGATTTCTTTTAAAAACAATTTTAATACTGTCATCCAATAGTCCAATCACGCCAAAACCCACTAATACTAAAAGCAAGACAACAGATTGAGTGGTAAATAAATTGAATATTTTTCCAACGATGATGGTAGTGAAGATAATAGAAATTAAGAAAATCACTCCGCCCATCGTTGGTGTACCTGCTTTTTTCATATGAGATTTTGGACCTTCTGTTCGAATGCTTTGGCCGAATTTTAATCTTCTTAGTATTGGTATGAATATCGGACCCAATATCACTGAAGTAAGAAAGGATATGGCTAAGATGGTTATAGTTGTTTCGATTGACATTTTAAATCTCCCTCAAAACTTCTTTCTAAATTGATTTCTACAATATCATAAAAAAATACATCGTACATTAACAAATTTTTACATTCTTCCTTCTTTACTTTGTTTCCTGCGGGGGAATTCCCGCAGGACATAGAAATGTGAACAATCCTTTCCAATCTTATTTATTTTCCTAAATATAAATGAACCGTTCCATCCACTTCTAAAAGATTATCCGGTTCCGGCAGTTGAGATTTTACAACTTCACCTTCTCCATGCATTTCAATGTTGAATGGGTAATTTAATTTCATAATTTCATCTACCTTCATTCCAACTAAATTCGGCACCCGTTCAGTTATCGGATCTCCCCAGCGGTATTGCTTTTCCATCTGCCCTTCACGGTTGACTTCCAATCCCATAATTGGCGCAATATCTTCTATGATTTGCCCAACGATTGGAGCAGCGATGGTACTTCCGAATACGACTGAACCTTTTGGACTATCAACAGCTACATAAACAACCACTTGCGGATTATTGCTCGGTGCAAACCCAATAAAAGAAACGATATAGTCTCCCGATTTGTATCGGCCGTTTTCCACCTTTTGTGCCGTTCCCGTTTTTCCACCAATGCGCATTCCGTCACGATAGGCATTTCGTCCGGAACCATTGGCAACAACCGATTCTAACGCATATCTGATTTTTTCGGAAGTTTGTTCACTAATCACCGTCCGCTTTAATTCCGGCTTATTTTCTAGAATGGTTTTTCCAGTTTCAGAATCGATAATTTTTGAAACGACATAAGGTTTATAAAGTTTCCCGCCATTAACGGCCGCGGACACCGCTTGAACTTGCTGGATTGGCGTAACAGCAATCCCCTGCCCAAAGGACGTTGTCGCATGTTCAACTGGACCGAAAGCTTCTTTTGAGAATAAAATGCCTGTTGCTTCACCTGCAATGTTTGATCCTGTAGTTTCGCCAAATCCAAAATTTCGAATATATTGCATCAATTTATCAGGTCCCACTCGCTGACCGAGCTCAATAAACCCTGGGTTGCAAGAGTTTTCCACCACTTGCAAAAATGTTTGCAGGCCATGTCCTTCCCTCTTCCAGCAACGCAGCCTCGAATCTTCTACAATGGTGTAACCTTTATCATAAAAAGTGTCTTTGTCCAAATCTACTTTGCCTTCTTCAAGGGCTGCAGCAAGTGTAATAATTTTAAATGTTGACCCTGGTTCAAAGGTCATCCAAACCGGCAAGTTCCGGTTATAGATTTCCGAACTCACCTCTTCATATTTGCTTGGATCATATGTAGGGTAAGAGGCAAGAGATAATATTTCTCCTGTATTTGGATTCATGACGATTGCTAAAGCTTGTTCTGCATTATATTTTTCCATTGCTTGCGCCAGTTCTCTTTCTACCACTTGTTGCACTTCTAAATCAATGGTTAATTGTACCGTTGCTCCTTGTTTTCCTTCCCGCCATTCATCATCTACGTGCGGCAAAGAATTCCCTTTTGCGTCTGTAAATAAACGAATCGCTGCATCTTTTGATGTAAGGTACTTGTCATATTGATATTCAATCCCAGCAAGGCCTTGGGTATCATAACCGGTAAACCCAAGCAAACGGGAAAGCAGCGTTCCATAAGGGTAATGCCGAACGTAATCAACCCCGGTATATAATCCATCGATTTTTAACCGTTGTAGTTCCACTGCTTGTTCATACGTAATATTTTTTCCTTCTGGCGCAAGCTTGACTAAATATGATTTTGAATTCATTTTTTCGTATAGCTTTTTCTCGTCCACTTTTATTACGGAAGCAATTTGTTTTGCCGCTTGTTCAATATCATCATTTTGTGCTGGCATAAAGTACAGCGTTGGTGCCAATTTGTTTGTGACAATCACTTCACCGTTTCGGTCAACAATCTCCCCCCGTTCGGAAGCGAAGGGAATTTCTCTGTCCCAGTTTTGTTTGGCCAGTTCTGTTAACTTGTCGTGTTGGATGATTTGAACATAAAACAATCGGATGATGACGGCTATCACAAACAGGATAAAGGCGTACATCACAATCCTTAGCCGTTTTTTTGAAACGGTGGAAATCCACTTCATTCGACACCACACCTCGTTTTTAACAAGGTATGATTCGAACTTCTCATCTATTCAAAGGATGAATTAATCTTGAGGCAACTCTTCCTCTGTCTCTTCGCTTGTCTGAACAAAGGATTCTTCCGGTGTTTTAAGTTTTACAACAACTGGTGACGAATCGGAAATCACTGTGTTTTCTGTAACACTTTGGCTTTCAACATAGCCTTCTCCTACAATTTCAATATTTATACCAGACATCGCTTTATAGATGAGTAAATTTCTTAATGACCAGTTTTCAAAAGATGGCAATGTGACAACCCCATCTGTTTTTAAAAAGACGAGATTATTTTTTAGCAGGGCAATGCCTTCTTTCGGATATTGGTCTGTGATTTCACCGCCTTCACCGATTACAATAGGTTTCAACCCTTGGCTCTCTAATTCATGTTGGATGTTTACAGCATTTTTTCCAATATAATTTCTAATTTTCACCGTTTCCACCGGTTTTACATCTTCCGGATCGATATTTAAATACTTCAAACTATTTTCCATTACAGGGTTAAATACTTTTGCCACCGGTTCAGAGCCAACTTCGGTGTCTTTCAGTTTCGGTCTTTTTACCGCTACATAAACGATCAATCGTGGATTATCAGCCGGTGCCATCCCTAAGAAGGAATATAAATAATTATTTTTTCCATATAAATACCCTTTTCCATTCGGGTTTGGAATTTGGGCGGTTCCTGTTTTCCCTGCCACTTCATATCCATCGATTTTATAATTTCTTGCAGTCCCCACTTCAGATGTAACAGTAGAAGCCAAAATTTCTCTTACTTGTTTTGCAGTGCTTGCTGATATCGGCTTGCCTTTTTCTTTTGGCTTATGTTCCTCAATTACTTTGCCTGTTGTGGAATCTACAATTTTATCAATGACATACGGCTGCATCATAACTCCATCATTTGTGATGGCCGTCATTGCTTGTACAAGCTGAATTGGCGTCACTGTAGAACCTTGTCCAAAGGAAGTCGTTACATAGTTGATTGGATAACGGGTTAAAATCGTTCCCGTCACTTCTCCCGGCAAGTCAATGCCTGTTTTTTGCCCGAAACCAAAAGCATTTAAGTACTTCATAAACGTATCGTTTCCCATAATTTCCAGCAAATTAGCCATTGCCGTATTGGAGGAGCGCTGAAACCCTTCTAAATAAGTGATTCTCCCCCAACCATAGGTGTTATGGTCTCGAATCGTCCGGTCAAGCACCTTGTATGCGCCAGATTGATAAGTTGCATTCGGATTCCAATGACCAGACTCAATCGCCGCTGCTAAAGTGAAAGTTTTCATTGTGGAACCGGGCTCAATTACCTCTTGAATGACATAGTTTAACCAATTGTTTTCCAATCCTTCCCGCGTTTCAGGATTGAAAGTTGGTCTTTGAGACATTGCAAGGATTTCACCTGTTTTTGCATCGGCTACAATGCCTACCATCGCTTCCGGATTATACTCTTTATGAACCTTCGTCATGGCATCTTCTAAAAAGTTTTGAATCGTTTTATCAATCGTTAAGTAAATATTGTTTCCGTTTTTAGCTGGCTGAACCATTTTTTCTCGATTTGGAATTAAATAATGATAGGCATCACTTTCATATTCAATTTTCCCGTTTTGCCCAGTTAATTGTTTATTGTAAGTCAATTCAAGCCCCATTTTCCCAACGGAAATGAATGTGCCATCTCCCTTTTTTTCCCTTTGGGTAAATCCAATTAAATGGGAGGCGAATACTCCATTAGGATAATACCTTTTCGTATCGCTGACAAATTTAATTCCCGGAAGCTTTTCGTTTTCGATCTTTGTTTTCACTTCATGGCTGATGCCTCTTCCCGCCGCTCCAAACTCCACTTGATAATAATAGCGGCCATCTGGTCTGCGTTTTGTTAAAATTTTATAAATTTCCGATTCATCCATGGCAATATATTTTGCTAATACTTTTGCCGTTTCTTCCGGATCCACTACATGCTGCGGTTTTTCCTTATTCGTTGTTGCAGCGGGATTCACAACGGCAATTAAACGGTAACTCAAAGTATCTTCAGCAATGATATTGCCGTTCCGATCTAGAATTTTTCCCCGCTCAGCAGTAAGCACCGCCTCTTTTTGATACAATGCTGCCGCTCTTGCCTTTAATTCTTCCCCTTCCACTTGTCCGGTCGCTTGTATATATAAAATTCTCAAGAATAATGCAAAAAAGAGCCCTCCATAAAAGATAAACATGAGAAAGGCTCCCCATTGGAAACGAAATTTCTTTTTCTTCATTCTCCCGGCACTACCTTTACATTATCTTCTTTCAGAGTTAAACCGAGTGAATTCGCTTTTTCCCAGATTCTTTCGTATGTTGATAATTCACTGACTCGCACTTTTAAATCAACATTTTCGTTTTTTATTTCTGCAATTTCTTTTTCAATCTCTTTTATTTCGATCGTCGTTCTTTGAATAGCGCTTTGTTTATGTAATATGAATATTGCTAACGTTGCAGCAATTATAACAAATAGGATATATAGAAACTTTTCCCTTGCAGTGATTCGTTGCTTCTTTGAATTCGGCTTGGTCTTAGGTTGGATGGTGGGTTGTTCATAGGGTGCTTCTTGCTGTTGGTAATATAATGGTTGCCTTACACGAACTGCCATTTAGCCACGCCCTTTTTCATGAATTTTTTCAGAGATGCGCAGTTTTGCCGATCTTGCACGATGGTTTGCTAATATTTCCTTCTTTGATGGAACAATCGGCTTTTTCGTAATCAATTTTAAAACCGGTTGATATTCATCTGGAATGATTGGTAACCCTGGAGGTAATTCTGGTAATGAAGATGCCTCTTTAAAAATTGTTTTCACGATGCGGTCTTCCAATGAGTGGAATGTAATAACGCTTATGCGTCCCCCCACACGCAATAAATCAATGGCATCTGTTAGCGACTCCTCAATCGCTCCTAATTCATCATTTACAGCGATGCGAATTGCTTGGAAAACTCTTTTGGCTGGATGTCCGCCAGTACGACGGCGAGAAGCTGGAATCGCTTCTTTAATTAATTCTGCAAGTTGTCCTGTTGTTTCAATGGGTGCTTTTTTTCTTGCCATTTCAATTTTGCGGGCAATTTGCTTTGAAAAATGTTCTTCTCCATAACGAAAAAAAATGCGAACTAGTTCTTCATATGGCCATTCATTCACAATATGATAAGCTGTTAATTCTTGCGTTTGGTCCATGCGCATATCTAAAGGAGCGTCATGTTGGTAGCTGAACCCACGTTCTGGTGTATCAAGCTGCGGAGAAGAAACTCCTAAATCATAAAGGATGCCATCAACTTTCTGAATATTTAGCAAATCTAATTGTTCCTTTAGATAGCGGAAATTGGAATGGACATAGGTAATGTTTCCTTCAAACTCTTGTAAACGCTTTTTTGCATGGGCAATAGCATTTAGGTCTTGGTCAAAACAAATTAATCTTCCCTTTTCAGAAAGTTGTTGAACTAAATATTCGCTATGACCAGCTCCACCTAACGTACAGTCCACATAGATTCCGTCCGGATTAATATTCAAGCCATCAACAGCTTCTTTTAACAAAACAGTAGTGTGATTAAACATTGTGAATTTGCTCCTTCTTGGATGTATTCTCTAGAAGTCAAAGCCGATCAGATTTTCTGCAATATCATTGAAAGATTCCTCTGCCTTGTTGAAATACTCTTCCCAAAGTGCTTTAGACCATATTTCAATTTTGGTTGAAACCCCTAAGATGACACACTCTTTTTCAAGTTTGGCGTAAGCAGCAAGGTTCGATGGGATGTTGATGCGCCCTTGTTTATCTAATTCCACTTCGGTAGCCCCTGAGAAGAAGAATCTAGCAAAAGCCCTCGCATCTTTTTTCGTCATTGGCAAGTCTTTCAGTTTTTCTTCGAGTTTTCGCCATTCGTTCATAGGATAGCCAAAAAGACAGTTATCAAGACCTCTTGTAATCACAAAAGTATTCCCTAACGCTTCACGAAATTTGGATGGTATGATTAAACGTCCTTTGGCATCAACAGAATGTTGATATTCTCCCATGAACATGCTACTCACCCCACTTTAGTAAATAATTTACCACAATCCCCCACTTTCCACCACCTATTTTTCATACAGTTAATAGACTTTTAATAAAATATGACAATAGCACTTAACAACTAAAATTTTTTCAAGAAAAAAGAACTATCCCTATAGGAGATAGCTCACAGAAAAAATGATTTAATAATATTAAAATTTCACTAAATAATGGGACTCGCTTATTGAAAGCGGTAATTTTAATAAATCCGAAATGAGGCTTTGACCATATCTGTTTATATATTGATACGGATTGTATACACGCTCTTGGAAATTCTGATTCGGATACAATTCACTGGCAATGGTATTTAACCGTCGAATTGTATGTTCGTGTTTTAAAAGCACTTCCTGTTCGATTTTTTGATTTAAATAATCCAATTGCATGTGGTGGTATTTTTTATTTTTTTCCATAATTTTTTCTAAATGAAGGCCTTTCGAATCTAAATAACAATGCAAGTCTTTATACGCTTCTTCAAGCATGTTTCGAATTTGATCGATTTTATTTTTGGCTTCTGCCTCTTGAATGCTTTCAATAAAACGGTGTTTAATTTGCTCCACTTCACCATTAATAACCTCTTCAAAAGTTACATCGTATTCAGAAAGCAGCTGCTCCACTTGGCGGGTAATGAAGGTGATGTTTAATCTCGGTGCTAAAATCGGCATTTGCAGATTTAAAACATCAAAAGCATCTTTTAATGTCGCCCAATACAGAAGTTCCCCAGGGCCAGCAACAAAGGCCAATACCGGCAAGCACATTTCTTGCATCAATGGCCTTGTCACCACATTATTGCTTAGCTTTTCCGGCGATTCTTCGGCAAGATGCAACAGCTCTTCCTTAGAAAATTTAACATTGGCACTTAAGTTGATGAAATATCCGTTTTTTCTTTCAAGTAAAAATCGTTCTCCATCCTTCACATAAAAAAGGTTTGCATTTTCTTTCGACGCTAAAATCGGCGTACCATAACCTCTCTTTTCTAACAACTGCTCCTTTTCGACAACGGATGTACTAATTTCTTCATTTTTTTCAATGATGCGCTGAAAAAATGACGTTTGATAACGTCGGAATGGTAAAAAGGCTGAATCAATCATCAATAGCCCTTCATCTTTAAATAAATCATTCATTAAACGAGCGAAAAAATCCGTAAAAGTTTCGCTTTCATTCATATGATGAAGCACTGATTGATAGAGTGCTTGAGTGTATTCCGTTTCTCCGTAGTCTTTAAAAATTTCATCAATATATTGCTTCATAAGGGAATGGTCAATTGGCGTTTCCGAAGCAAGCGTTTTTTTTCGATGATCCACTCCGTATATTTTCTTTTTCGGCAGGCCATTAACTATAGTATACGTATGATTGATCTCAAGAATATCGTGATCTTCACCTGCAATCCAGAAAATCGGCACCACATCTGTGTTTAATTTTTCACTTTGTTCTTTTGAAAGCAGTAAGACACTGATGGCTTTATGAACTGTATAAAGGGGTCCGGTGAGCAGTCCTGCCTGCTGTCCACCGACAACCGCAAGCGCTCCTTTTTCCAGCTTCCGCAAATGCTCTAACGATTTTTCAGAAATTCCAAAGGGCTCCATAAATTGATAAATGACTTCACACAATTCTTCTCTGTCATACGTCTGTTCTTTTAAATAACGCGCCCGCACTTGGAATGATTCATCATGATACGGATATTGATAAAAAGAAAGTAACTGTTCGTTTCCTGCCCAATAGTCAGATAACAATTGATTGTTAACTGGTGATATTCTTTCCAGTTCCATATGTCTTCTCCTCTACTTATCTCTGTACGTTCAATTTCTATGAATGAGTTTTTACTTGTAATATTGTAAACGTTTCCCCCATGGTCTGAAAAGAAAATGGCTCAATCAAAATATGTATCGGCCCAATTATGTAATAAAAAGGAGTATATTTTGAACTATTCCTACGATCCATACAATATTGTACACAAGAAATAAATATACAAATTGCACCCGCCAAATTCTTCTCAATAGAGGAATGACTTTTATTTCCTTTTGTGTCCTCCAATCAATAAAAGTCATAATGATTGCAATCAAAAATGAGATGGTGATGGCAGCGATGCTGATGGTGGTTCCCCATAAGGTTGAAATGGAAATCACAACGGAGAAAAATAGAAAAAAGGTCGTGACATCTGCAGCTAAACGGAAACTATAGTTGGCTTTTTTCTTTAAAAATTTCCGAAAAATCAAATACGCAATGAAAAACGTTATGATTGGCAGTAAAATTAGGGTGCCGAGAACATAAGCGAAAACCATTTTCACGTTTTTTCACCCTCTATCGCTAATACCAAATGATAAAAAGTATTTAATATCGGCAAACTTCGACCTCTTTGTTCAGCTTTTTTAATTACGGCACCAACAATGGATTCCACTTCTGTTTTCCGATTCATTAACCGATCCTGTAGCATCGATGACGTATTGGATGCTGTTTTTTCGCATAACGAAACAACATCACTGAAAGCAATATTCTCCCGTTGCTCCGGAAATGCATCCATACATTCTTCATACAATGCTTCCAACAATTTTTTGGCATGGCGATTTGCAACAAGCCCCCCATTTTTCACTTGGAGCACTGTTGTCATTGGATTGATAAAGCAATTATATAAAGCTTTCTCAAAAAGCATATTTTCCGCATGCTCCACAAATTGGACAGGGAACAATGGGCTTTCAACCTCACGAAACAATTGAAAAATCTCAGCATTTCCCCGTTCAACAGCTAATTTTAACACACCTATGCCGCGATGGATAACCGTATAATCATTTTCTTTTTGCGCTCCAAATTGGCAAGAGCCGAAAGCAATGGTCTTTTGTGGAAGTTGTAGCGCCTTTTCATAATGAGCTAAACCGTTTTGCACAAACAACAGGGGAATATCGACCGATAAATCCGCAAGCTTTGGTAACAGTAATGGCAAATGCGTATATTTTACCGCAACAATGACTAAAGATGCCCCCTCCAATTCGTTATAATCTCTAGATGCTTTCACAGAAGTTTTTGTAACTGTTCCGTCTAAATTTATTCTATTTATGCCATGCTCGCCGATTGCTATCTCTTGCGCTTTTCTTCTAACAATGCATGTTACATCTAAACGGTCTGCTAAAAAGGTGGATAACAACATTCCGACAGAACCTGCTCCAATCACCGCAATCTTCATATCCGCTACCTCTTTTCCTGATGAACTAAACTCGAACAAGAAAAAGGTGTGACTGATAGAGTGTCACACCCTTTTTTCATATTATACTGGAAATTTTTGAAGTTTTCGATATTTTTCGCTGAATCATCAAGAAGAACGGGAACCGTTTATTACTGCTGTTGCTTTTGCTGCTGTTCAATAAAAACCGCTCCTTGTTGAAGCCATTTTAATACTTTATCGTGCTCGGTTTGAAGCTCCCGATACTTCAGTTCCAGCTCATTATACGCTTCCGTCAATTCATCAAAACTATTTAATGCAAGTTTTAAATGGCTTCTCATTAATTGCTTTGGCCGTTTTCTAACGCTATTTAACATTTGGCCATATTGTTGTCTTAATGTTTTATTCCAGCGGAAACCGCAAGCCTGCTTTGTTCGTCCCAGCACTTCTGCAGCCTCTGCAAATGCTTCTAATTGAGTTCTACCGTTTTGTACAGCTGTAATCACAATTTCTGCTAATTTTTCATCATCTTCAGGGGTCCATTGATCTTTTCTTCTTTTCCCTTCCATACCTATCTCCTCTCATTTTTTTACTCTACTATATGCAAAAAGAGAATAAATAGAATTAAAGAATATAGAAAAAATAGGTTACGACATAGAAAAAATTTGTCGCAACCTATTTCAAAAAAATGAATCTATGCTCCAAATCATCTAGCTTTTATTTTTGGCTGCTCGATTTTGACAAGAATCGCTCTACGGCTTTTTCATGTTCCTCGCTTTCCCAAAGCTTCGCGCAAAGTCTGATTTCTTCCATTACGCGTCCATACACATTCCGCTCTCTCCATTTGCGGAGTTCAATTTCTTTATAAGCATGATGGACAGATGGATGCACTTTTTTCATATCTTCAATAAAGGCTTCTAAAGCTTCTTCTTTTGGACCGTCAAAGACTCTCATCGCCCATCCGATATCATATAATGTTTGCGCATCATATGGTTTTGCATCAATCAACATTTTTAATGCGCGGTCATGTCGCAATCCCCGTTCAAATAAATAGGTTCCTCCTCCCCATCCAGTCGTGATGGCTAATGTACCTTGAATGAAGCCGCATTTGGCATGTCTAGCCACCAATCGGAAATCGCAGGCTGTAGCAATTTCGCAGCCTCCACCAACGGCTGTCCCATTAATGAGGGCAATGGTAGGAACATGCAGTGTGGCAAGTTCATATAAAATATTCCCCATTTTGCTGAGCATTCCGAAAGCTTCTTCAGCCGTTTTTAAACTATGAAATTCTGATAAATCACCGCCGGAACAAAAAGCTTTCTCCCCGGCGCCGGTAATGACTAAGAAACGCACATCTTTATTTTCTTTAATATGTTTAATGACTTTTTTTAGCCCATCCATAACCTCATCATTTACTGCGTTTCTTTTTTCTTCCCTGTCAATGGTAAACGTAAGAATACCCTCTTTTAGGTCAATTTTGTAAGACAATGAACAACATCCCCTTTTTAAACAGTGATTTCAATAGTTTGCCATATGTTTTCATAGTAATAGACGAATACCCGGATGACAAGAATTGGTTATGACCATTTTTTTGTGAAAAAAGCACAAAAAGACTATTAGAGAGCCATGGTCACTCTAATAGTCTTTTTGGTCAGAGCGTAAACGATATACGCTTTATTATTTGCTTACTACTTCTTTACCTTTGTAATGTCCGCAAGATTTGCAAACATGGTGAGATAAAGTTGGTTCACCGCAATTTGGGCAATTTACCATACCAGGTACTGATAATTTGAAATGAGTACGGCGTTTTCTTTTTGCAGTTTTAGAAGTTCTTCTAAATGGTACAGCCATGATTGGCACCTCCTTGTAGGTTTATTCATCTTTTTGATCAAAAAACTTGGCTAATCCAGCAAGTCTTGGATCCACTTTTGGTTCGTCATTTTGTTGACTTAATTCTTCATCTGTATAATAACTCCAGTCTTTTCCACCTTTTATTGTACCTTCAGTACCTTCTTTGAATACTTGCATCGGTATCTCAAGGAGGATCAATTCTTCTAAGACTGGTGTTAAATCGATGACTTCTCCATCTGTGTAATGGATATCCTCATCATCATTCCCACGAAGTTCCGGATCAGCCCAATTGAAGACTTCAACCGTATCCACTTCAATAGGAAATTCAACATTTTCCCACGTGCGAGCACATGGAAGAGTTAAGGTCGCTGTTAAGTTTAAATGACAAGTCATTTGTGAATTTCCGATAGTACAGTGACCTTTTATATGAACGGGTGAAATCTCGCGAATATCACTATTTCGCTTTTTCACGTCATCCAACTCGACAACTGTATCAATCGGCATGCCAGTATGGCGATACTTAGATAGTTGATGAATAGACCATTTCATTCACGAATCACCCCAAGACAACAATGATGATTATATAATGTGATAAATTAGATGTCAAGATATTTCCTTGTCACTTTACAAAAACGATACTATAATTCAGTATAAACTTATGAAGAACTGAAATATTTGGAAAGGGGCATACAATGAAAGCAGTCGGAATCGTTGTGGAATATAATCCATTCCATAATGGACATTATTATCATGTTACCCAGTCAAAAAGCATTACAAACGCAGATGTTGTTATCGCGGTGATGAGCGGCCCCTTTCTCCAAAGGGGAGAACCGGCCCTCGTTTCCAAATGGCATCGGACAAAAATGGCTTTAGCAAACGGCGTGGATCTTGTTGTTGAATTGCCCTATGTTTTCAGCACAGCCAATGCTCCTATGTTTGCAGAAGGGGCGATTTTTCTACTTGATTCGCTGAAATGCGACGTCTTCGCTTTTGGCAGCGAAGAAGGGAAAATTGAGCCTTTTCTTAATACTTTCAACTTAATTGAAGAGCATTTTGAAGAATATAATGGCCTTATAAAAAAGTTTGTCTCAACCGGAATCAGTTATCCGCAAAGTTTGTATTATGCATACGAACATTTAAAACAAAAAAAACATCAAACCTATATCGACTTATCCAAGCCGAATAATATTCTCGGCTATCACTATATAGCTGCCGCAAAAAAATACAACTTATCCATTCAGCCAGTGACCATTCAACGAGTCCAAGCCAATTATCACGATTCCGTCAACAAGGCTTCATCCATAGCCAGTGCAACAGGCATAAGGAGAGAACTCTTTCAAAAGGGAACTATTCATGCAATTTCTGCTTATGTTCCACAATCCACATTCAATGAGCTGGCAGAATGGCAACAGCAGTATAAGCATTTTGTGGATTGGGAAGCATTTTGGCCGCTTTTAAGATATGCCATTATGCGCTACCGTCCAGAAAGCTTAACAGCCTTTGCCGACGTTTCAGAAGGAATAGAATATGCCCTTATAAAACATGCCAAACAGAGCGAAAATTTTTCACAATTTATGTCCGGCATTAAATCAAAACGATATACATGGACAAGGCTGCAAAGAATGCTTACCCACATCTTCACCGGCATTACGAAAGAAGAATTGCATCAATTCAAAACGCCTTCCTATATTCGTTTGCTAGGAATGACAAAGAAAGGGCAAGCTTATTTATCAGAACACAAAAAGCAATTTGAATTGCCTCTAATCAGCCGAGTTGCCCAAGCGAAAGATTCGATGCTGCAAATCGATATACGCGCATCCGAGATATATGCTTTAGGGGTTGAATATTATTCAAATAAAAAAATTGACGGAGATTATCAAACTCCGCCAATTCGATTATGAAGTTTTTTCTTTTTCAGGTAAATTCTTTAAATAATTTAACGCATCATCAATTGTTTTTACCGGCACGATTTTCATGTCGGTATTTATTTTGTTCGCCGTTTTCACGGCTGCTTCATAATTGGAGAGGATTTCAGGATTTTTCTTTTTGACTTCTTCTGAAATTTCATCATCAGGTGCAAAGAAAATTTCCATTCCATCCCTATGGGCAGCCACCACTTTCTTTTCAATGCCCCCGATTCGGCCGACTGTGCCGTCTTCATGCATTTCACCGGTGCCTGCCACTAAATATCCTTTTGTTATATCTTCATCCAAAAGCTGGTTGAGAATTTCGAGGGTAAACATGAGTCCCGCTGATGGACCGCCGATATCTTTCGAGTTAATTTTGATTTTTGGATCCGTTTGAATCGTTTTATTTTCAGCGTATGTAATACCTAAACCAATTTTCCCACCGCTATCAGGGATTTCCTTCAATGTCATGGTGCGGTCCAACAATTTTTCATCCCTTTGAATTACTAATTGAACTACATCATCCTCTTTTTTTGTTTCTAGCACATGCACTAAATCCTCTGCTTTTTTAATGACGGTTCCATCGATTTCTTCAATTCTATCTCCCGGCTCCAATATTCCGTCACTTGCCCCGCCGGCTAAAACATTTAAAACGGTGATGCCGTTGTAATCAACCGTATAAGGAAGCCCTGCCTTATTATAAGCAACATAAATGGCATTAAATTGTGAATCCTTCATCAGCTTCAACTGGCGAATATTATACTCCTGTTCATCTTCTTCCTTTTGATGAATATCTTCCTTCTTCATAAGCTCTTCATGCTCGCTAAATTTTGCAATCAGATACGTTAAAGGAGTGGCTTGGCTCATGGCAACGGTCATTAAACTAAATGTCCCTTCATCGTCCAAATCCCCATTTTCCACAGTAACAAACTTGCTTACATCATAGGCGCTTCCAGGTTTCATAATATAGTAATCCAACTGATAAAAAAATAAAAAAAATGTCCCCAGCATCATCAATATCATCAATAGTAAACGCTTCAAAGGTTAAATCACCCCTAGTTCAGCCAAAAAAGCTAAATAAATAAAATCAAACATGCATATATTAGTTTAGCACTTCAATCATTGTGAATCATAGAAAAACATTAGTTGAAAAGAGTTGATGGCTTATTCCACTAGTATACCTTTTCGTATGTATCGCACTGATTTGTTTATTATTACTCTTTCCAGGAATTGCACACAAAGGGGCCGATCTTGGACTCAAACTTTTCTTGGAAGCTTTATTCCCATACTTATTGCCGTATTTGATTTTAACACAATGGTTTATTCGCTTGACACCAGAAAAGCCCAATTCCTTATCGAAATTCAAATTATATTTAAAAACTTATGGAATTAGCGCTCTCGGCGGATTTCCTACGGGAGCTGCGACGATTGTTTATTTAAAAAGGACAAAGCAAATTTCTAAACAGGAAGCAAACGGTCTTTTAAGTATTTGTCATAGTCCAAGCCCATTATTCGTATTAGGATTCGTTGGACATGACTTATTGCACAATACCCGTTTCAGTTGGCAATATTTAATATTGTATCATACCATTTCAATCATGATTTTGCTTGTATATTACTTTTATAACCGTTCTAATCCTCATCAAATGGCTCAATTAGACAACCCTAAACAAAACGAAAACCCGTTTATTTCCAGCATCAAAGACAGCATTCCTACAGTTCTTGTCGTTGGTTCGACCATCATCTTTTTCACAACGATTTATACAGTTGTGATGTATACAATCCAAACCATTGTTCCAAACGTACATACATATTTGCTACTACTGACAGCAGCATCTTTAGAAATGACAAATGGACTCCAAATTTCATATAATTTTTTTGAAAGTGAACCTATTTTGCTTCCGCTGCTTTTAACCATTTTTTTATCTACACAAAGTTTAAGCATTCATATGCAAGTGGCAGTGATTGCCAAAAGCGAAAACATTTCGCTTAAACCATATATTTTAATAAGAATTTTGATGTCATTCATCATTCCGTTGTTATATTTTATCTTATTTTTATAAAACTTGAAAAAGGAAAAACTCGGCATCATCACTGCCGAGTTTCTATTATTGTTGAAATTTTTTTTTCAATGCTTCTTCTACTATGCAAGGCACAAGCCCCTTGACACTTCCCCCATAGCGGGCAACTTCCTTCACAATACTTGAACTTAAGAAAGAATATTGATTTTTTGTCATGATGAAAAATGTTTCAATGGATTCTTCCAAAAAACGATTCATCGATGTAATTTGCATTTCATATTCAAAGTCTGAAACCGCCCGCAACCCTCGCACAATTGCAACGGCATTTCTGGATTTAGCATATTCCACCAATAATCCTGAAGAACTTTCCACACGGACATTCGGAATATCCTTCGTTACTTTTTTAATCAATTCAATTCTTTCATCAATCGTAAATAGCGGTTTTTTAGAAGAATTTTGTAATGCCGCCACATACACAACATCAAATATATCTGCTGCTCGTTTAATAATATCTAGATGTCCATTGGTAATCGGATCAAAACTTCCAGGTACGACTGCAACTTTTTCAGACAATGTTTCTCTCTCCCTAATGTTTTCGATAAATTGAAATATTCGTATTTCCGTAAGTTTCTTCTCGGACTAAGACATATGGTCCGAATTCTTGTGACAAATGAGTCTCCGATGAATGTTCACAAACGATGATGGCATCTTGAGACAGCTTTCCGCCTTCTGCAAGAAGGGATACAAAATTGTAGTATTCCAACTTTTTATAAGGTGGATCGACAAATAAATAATCGATTTGTATATCCCTTTTTAAAAGCGCCTTCACAGCACGATTGGCATCCGTACAATACAATTCAGCCATCTCTTCATAACGGCATTTTTGTATATTTTCTTTTAAAATTTGAAATGCCTTTCGATCTTTTTCAATGAAGATAGCTCTTTCCGCTCCTCTGCTTAGCGCTTCGATTCCCAGACCGCCACTTCCTGCAAATAAATCTAATACAATCCCTCCTTCAAAAAAAGGGCCAATCATATTAAAAATTGATTCTTTTACTTTATCTGCAGTTGGCCTTGTAGTAGTGCCAGCAATCGCTTTAAGCGGCGTCCCCTTTCTTTCTCCGGCAACTACCCTCATTTTTCTCACCAATCTTTCTTTCATTATTTTAATTCAAGTGTATGAATGGAAATAGTGTCTTTCTTTTTGTCCACTTCTACAAGGAATAATTTTTGCAGCCAAGACTCTTCGATGTAATACTTCCCTGAAACGATTTTTATTGGTTGAGAAACCGTATTGTATCGTCTTTGATTATAAACATAAAAGCCGTGGTCAATCGGGAAGCGGAATTGTCTTGCATCATTGTCCACATAAAAGCCATTTTCTCCAATCTTCGTTTCATATCCAAGATGTTTTAATAATGAATCAGCCGAATAGAGCACTTGCCCATCTTTAAAAATGACTTCAACATCTTTCACTAAGTTGGTATTGACATACACATCCCGTGTATCATTAAACAATAATGGATAGACTCCATCCGCTGAAGCATTTGCCTCAAAATATTGTGTATGGTTGCCGAACACTTCGCTTAACAGTTGATCTAAAGTGGCTGCATCAATTTTTTTGCCTTCCAACTCCTGCAATTTTTCATTCCAAAGTTTAAGTTGGGATTCCGTCATCCGATTTTTTAGCGTCACTGTCATTTCTTTTGCTTTCTCTCCGCCAATTTCGCTATTAGTTAAAAATGAAGCTAATACTTCTCTTAACCAATTTGGCACATTTTCAAACTGATACTTCATGTTTAATTGCGTTAAAAATATATCTTCCTTCATGGCTTCAACAGTTGACTGATTCGTAAACAAAATGCGGCTTCCTTGCGAATCAAGGCTAGAGTTAAGTACAACAGCAATATGTTCATCATTCATGAATTTTATTTCATCAAATTGTTTCATTAAATCATCCTGAATTGGATTTGGTGAATAAATCGAAATTAAGTCATCTTTTTCTCGATGATACAGCTCTCCAGCTTGATAATACAATTCATAGACTGGACCAGTGCCGCTAAACATCGTATAGTTGACTAACGATAAAGATTGTTGGCCGACTAAAGGCAATCCTGTAATCCATGTTCCATTCACAGATTGGTCAGTTGTAACATGCACTGTTGTATGAGATACAATTCCATTTTCTAATGTAACAAAAATATTTTTCAGCAGCTGGCTGGATTTTAATCCGCCTTGTAATGGGATTATGTATGATATGGATTGAGTTTGAATATCGCTTTTTTCAAATTTGGAATAATCGTCACTTAACCGTTTGCAGCTATTTTCTTTTTCGATAAAACAATCAGGGTTTTGGGCTTGTTCGGGCCAGTTGATATAAACCGTTTGATTTGGTAGATTTTTTAAGTGGTGGCGGATATCTAAACTATCTCCCCTTAACACGACATCAATTTCTTGATTATAAGTAAACTCTTCTAATTCACTTTCTTCTTGATTAGAAAAAACTTGATATTGAAAAAAGAGTACGCCGCCAATCAGCAGAACGAGCACACTAAAAAAAGACACGATATATTTCATGGGCAAACCACCTTTAACCATGTTAATATATGAAAAAGAAAGGATGATAAAAAAATGACTCAACAATTTGTCGAACTAGGACAAGGTTATGGAGATATTTATGAGCTTTGTGAATTGATTCGCACCAATAAAAAAAGATTCCATAACGCCTTTTTATTTATATCTTATAAAGGAAATCAAGCGTACGCTTCCCCGGCAGTAGCCTTTGAACCCGTTGGCGACAGCAATTTTATGCCGATATACATATGCCGCGAAGGAATTCCTTACACACCAGAAAAACCATCTAAGCGGCTAGAGCTATTTGAGGAAGCATTAAAAGAAATCGGCAAAGAAGCAGTTCCAATGGATATAAAACACTCCTGTTACTATGCTGAAACCATTTTATTCTATCAACATTTAATCGGCGTATTGCGAATGAACCGCTTAATTCCACCGCTCGATTAATTAAAGTCCAATTCGATAATCAAATTCTTCTTTTTCTTTCTTCGATTTGCTATTTTCAAACTCATTTTTTACAAACGGCAAATAAGATTCCACAACGTCTTTCACAAAAGGAAGGCGTTGTATTTTATTTTTTATATAAGAAATTTCATCTCGATTACAATAAAGGACAACATATTTTAATTTTCTTGAAATATAATGCACATGTCCAAACTTTCTCAAACTTTTAGCGTTTTTTAACTGATAAATATACACAATTAGCCCTTGGCGTTCTTGCATTTTTATTACCCCTTTTCTTCATTTCAAGGATACCATACACGCAAAATCAATAGCAACTGAACATTCGTGACATGACGCTACAATTTTCGTTATAATCAATTTTAAGGGACTAAATTTTTGCTAAACAAGTAAAGTAGACTTTCAATTGCAAATAGAAGATAGAAGCTCGTAAAGGAGGCCAAACATGGGAAAAAAAACAAAATTGGCGCTGGCGATTGCTGCTGCAAGTGCGGCCGCATGGGCTGGAAGCAAAGCTTTTTTAAAACCCCAAAAACGAGAAGGAAAAGCTGTTTTACAAAAATCTCCTGTTGTGTTAGCTCATAGAGGTGGGGCAAAACTCGCACCAGAGCATACTATGATTGCTTTTGATAAAGCATTTGAACTTGGAGTAGATGGCTTTGAAATCGATATACGCCTTACAAAAGACGAAGAAATCGTTGCTTTTCACGATGAGACCATCGATCGAACTTCAGATGGGATAGGTGCTATAAGAGACTTTACATTAGAAGAATTAAAGACCTTTAATTTTGCTTATCATTATAAAGACGAAGAAGGAAATTATCCATACCGTAATGAAAAAGTAGATATTGTGACGTTAAGAGAATTATTTGAAAAATTCCCGAATATGTATATAAATATTGACATTAAGGATAGCCCGGAAACCTATGAAGGAAGCTTAATGCCTTCGAAACTATGGAGATTAATAGAAGAATACCACGCAGAAAATCGGGTAGTAGTAACGAGCTTCTATAGCGAACAAGTAGACCGTTTCAATTTATATGCCCAAAATCGAGTTGCTTTAGGAGCAGGAGAAACGGATGTAAAAAAAGCCTTTGCCGCTTATACGAGCCAATTTAGACATCTATATCAACCAAAAGTCGACGTATTTCAACTGCCTCAAAAACATGGAAGAATTACGCTCGACTCGCCGAAATTTATTGCTTTCTTGAACAAATTCAACATCCCTGTCCATTATTGGGTAATTGACGATGAAGAACAAATGAAAAAATTATTGGAAAACGGTGCACAAGGCATTATCACCGACCGGCCAGATATTGCAGTTCCCCTTGTACGAAATTGGATAGAAAGCCAAGCAGAAAAAAATGAAAATGAAAAATAGTTTTTTCATCCTAGAGGCTGGGACATGAACAAAAAATTATAGGTGCAGCTGAAAGAGTTTTGATAAAAAATTGATTGGAGTGACGGAGCGAATCTTGTCTCGCACGCTTAGTCGCAAAGCGGAGCAAGTTCAAGGAAGTAAATTCAAAGCTTTCCTGCGACGAGCCCTTTCGAGACCACGAGGAGCGAAGGGATGACTCAGAGGAGGCTCGATCCGGTCCCGCGGAAAGCGTCCCCGGAACGGAAATCAATTTTTAATAACATCTCAAAAAACATCATTTTCTCTTTGGAGAAAATGATGTTTTTTGATTTGTCCAAACTTTTTTTAATTTAATTCCCTCAAAAACTCCTCTTCTGAAATCACTCTAAATCCATTTCGTTTCAGCAACGCAGAAGTAACGCCATCTCCTGCCTTTTTCTCTCCATTAAACTCTCCATTGTAAATCATCGTACTTCCACAAGACGGACTGTTTTCTTTCAACACGACAATTGTAGCATTCACTTTCTTAGCGATTTCCAAAGTAGTTAAGGCTCCCTTTAAAAAATGTTCTGTTACATCCTTTCCTGATTTTGAAACAACCTTTGCCTTCCCATCTAACACATCAAAACCGTCTCCCCCAATGATTTCAGCTGGCTCCCGAGGAATCGGCAATCCTCCAAGCACTTCTGGACAAACCGTGACGGCTTTTTTCTCTTCAAGCAATTTCGCTATTTTTTCATCTAAACAATCGGTGCCATTATAACGAACTTTTAAACCTGCTAAACATGCACTTACTAAAATCATAACTTCCTCCAATATTGAATAAATTAAGAAATAAGGCTGTTCAGAAAGCAATTCCTTTCCAAACAGCCTGTTTGATTTTTTCTTAAGCAGAACAAGAGCAATTTCCACCGGATCCGCAGCCGCCGGAGTGGCAAGACGTTTCAAAAAATGGGTTGCTCACTGGAACTTTGACCGCTTCCGAAACGGATTTTCCAATAATGAGACAAATTTCATCCAACAAATCTTGCAGTTCATTTTCAGCAAATTTTAAATTGGCAACTTTTTCATTTAAATCCAGTTCCCTTTTCTGCTTTCGAATTTCTTTCATAATTGTATGATAATCAGGATGATACTTGCCAAAACGTTGTACATCCTCATATTGTTCTTTTAATCGATTAAATGCGGCAATCTTCTCAACTAACGATCGGTCGCTGTAAACCGCTTGGTGCGCTTCTCGGTAATTGCGAACGAGTTCAGAATTGAGAATCATGGAGCTCAATGCGTCAGCTTCATCTAAAATGAAGGCCCATTCTGATGTCATCATCATCATTTTTTCCTCCAATCTGTATATCTATCATAGCAAAATTTCAGCGAAGTTTGTATTTTCAATACTTGCTTTAGTCGCCTTCCTTAAGAAGCTTTTATTGATTTTGATGATAATTTGCCAAAACAGCTTGAACACATTCATAATCGGAAAAATAAATTTCCTTGTCCTTAAAGGTTTGGGTCGTTTCATGCCCTTTTCCGGCGATAAGGATCGTATCCCCTTCTTTAGCAGATAAAATAGCTTTTTCGATAGCTTCTGCCCGATCTAATATCATTTCATATTTTTGAGTCGATGGGAACCCGGCTGCAATTTGAGAATTTATCAAAGTTGGATCCTCACTTCTCGGATTATCAGTTGTCAAGTAAATCATATCTGCATATTTGGAAGCAACCGCCCCCATTTTTATCCGCTTATGTTTATCTCTGTCGCCGCCGCAGCTAAATACTAAAATTAATTCGTTTTTCACTGTTTTTTTCAATGTTTTTAATACGGCTCTCAACGCTGCTTCCGTATGGGCATAGTCGATGTAGATAGACAAATTTAAATTATTTGGAACCGGCTCAAGCCTTCCGTTTGGCAAATGCAAGTGTTCTGCCGCTTCACAAATCTTATCGATTGGGAAGCCTAATTCGCTGACGGTTGTAATGGCAGCGATGGCATTTTGCAATTGATATTCTCCCACAAATGGCAATGTAAACACCTTTTGGCCTTTATCGCTCTGCAAACAGCAAGTGGTATGCTGAATGCCCTCCGCCAACACTTGCAATTGGTAATTCATGCGATTTCCGAGACCAAAATAGGTCTTTTTCTTTTTCGATTGCAGACCTACTGTTCGACAAAATGAATCGTCACCATTTAATATAATCTTTTTTGCCAGCTGGGCTAAAATTTGTTTGGATTGTTTATATTTTTCAAAGGATCCGTGTTCTTCAATATGATCTTCCGCTAAATTTAAAAATACCCCTATATCAATATCGCAATCATCCAGCCGATGAGTCGCAAGCCCCATAGAAGAGGCTTCCAGTGCCACATATTGTATTCTATTTCTTACCGCATACTGCAAGATTTTATGCAAATGTTTCGGCTGCAGTGTTGTTAAATGTTCGTATTCTAAATCAATTTCTTCACCATTGATAAATACGCCAACCGTTCCAATTACCATGACCTTTTTATGTAGTGCTTGCAGCAGTTGCCCAATAAAATGGCTCACCGTCGTTTTTCCATTCGTACCAGTTATTGCAATGACTTGCAGCGCTTCTGCAGGAAAATGATGAATTTTTGCAGCACTAAAGGACATAAACTTTAAACAGTTCGGAACCCAAATTAGAGGCACCGGTAATTTTAATTGATCGAGTTTATTTTCATCTTCAATGACAACTCCAACCGCACCATTTTGAATGGCTAAATCAATGAACTCATACCCATCAAACTTTTTCCCTTTTCTGACAATAAATAAATCGCCGGGTTTCACATGCTGGGCATGATCTTCAATACCAGTTACTTCAATGCGGATGGAGCTGCCTTTCACCGTACAAGGCCAATCTTTTAATAACTCTGCTAATTGCACTGTGTCACTCCTTTTCCCATATCATATGCCCAGGAAAAAAATGTGACACAGGGGCAACAAGTTAGGGATTTCTTAAAAAATAAAAAAGCGAATTGGAAAACAACCATTTTCTCAATCCGCTTTTTGAAGATTTTTCTAAATCAAGGTTTCTTTAAAAAAATTTGAGTATAGTAATTGATGAAAACCCCTGAACCAACATGAGTGAATTTTTCATTTAAAATCAAATCGCGATGCTCCTCTGAATTAAACCATCCATGGGCAGCTTCAATGGCATCATAATAAGCTGTAGCCAAGTTTTCTCCCGCTTCATCATACACAATTGAATGCATTTGCAGCCGATCTTTAAGCGAACCAAATTTAGGCGAATCATGAGACAAATAATCTTCTGTATACATTTCTTCACTATGTTCCATGGCAGCAAGGCTTGCCTCAACATCCCATTCCAATACTGGAACATCCTTATTGTTACGGAAAACATTGATCGTATCAAATAATTGTTTTGAATAGGCTTCATTGCTTTGCTGTAAAATATAAGAATTTAAATTCGGCACCCGAATTAAATCCCCTACAAAGCTCATCTCATATGGTCTATGCTTCACCAAGGTTTCACTGTTCATATATCGAATGCCCACCAACGTATTTGTGAATTGGTCGATATATAATTGGGCAAAAACGCCGTCAAATTTTACTAAAATTCGAGAATGCATATCATATTCCGACAGTGAAAATGTATAAACGTTATCTCCAATATTTACCGTTATTTCCGGATTAACAATCGTCATCCGATAAATTTCATCAATCGATTCACCTATCTTATACGGTGTTGCATCCACATGACTACCTGCTGTATACACTTGAGTAATCGTTCCATTTTCTACCCCAAACATGATGAATGATTTTGGATTATTATTATAAACCCACCATTCATAACCATAGGCGCTTTGGTCAATTCGATTTGGCTCGCCAAAATCCTTTACGATCCTATCGCTTTTTTGATTTATGTATGTAGAAATGCCCATCTCAGGTCTTGGCAATGCATCCTCATCCCCTTTTGGAATTTCGGTTTTAGGGATTACAGAGGAGTTCGAATTTGGGCCTTCCAATGGCTCAAGCTCATAAGTTGAATCAGATGTATAATAATAAAGAATAGCAATACAAAAAAGGACAATTAATATTCGAAAGAGCGTTTTCATACAATTCATATCCTTTGCTATAATGGTCTCATTATACTAAATTTAATTTGTATGACACAATGTTGTCATTGCAACTATTAAGAAATTGCTCTATTATAAAATTATGCGTAAAAATTTGTTCGATGTAACAAAAGGAGGATTATTCATGTATTTTGAAAACAAAACGCTTGAAGATATAATCGTAGACCAAGCGGTACTTGTTGAAGTAATGGAAAAAAACGGTTTAACATGCCACGGCGGATGGGATTATGACCGTATGACATTTGACAAACGTTTTGATGTGAAAGAAGGCCGTTACTATTTACGCGTTTTCTGCACAGCCGTTTCTGGAGACTGTGGAAACAATACAGCTACTTTAAAAATCTTGAAACCTGCTCTCGGCAAATACTATTACCCACATGGTGTTGAATACGGTGAAGATGAAGTATTTCCAGCACATTTAGTAAAAAAATGTGAATCCATTTTAGAAAACATTAAAAAAGATTTAGCTGAAATCGGCGTCGCATAATGCACTTATATTTTATTTAATTTATATTACAAAGGAGGCAATTGAATAGCCTCTTTTTTTATTTTTTAGGTTTAAAAAGAAAAAGAGGCTAAACAGTAGCCTCGAGAAATTAAATTCCTAAAATTGCTTTAATCACAGAAGTTGTTTCGCCGCCTTCATAAATTACATAAAGCAATAAATATACAATAACACCTGTGATGGCTGTAAAGAACCAAATTATACTTGAAATCGGTCCAAGACGACGGTGGGTTGTGAGCTTATCTTTTAAACCAGTAATAATGCTGATAAGTCCTAATACGCCGCCTACTGTTGCCAAAATAATATGGAAAATTAAGAAGAATGTATAATAAACTTTAACATTATCAGGACCGCCAAAAGCCGTATTGCCGATAAACAATGTTCTTAAAGCATATATAATGAAAAAGGTTAGCGCGCTCGCACCAGCTGCCAACATGACTTTCTTATGCGCCTCAATTTTTCTGGCAATGATTAGTCCCCATCCGATTGCCACTAAAACTGCGCTAATTACAATAAATCCTGTACTAATCGTTGGTAAAATTGGTACACCCATGCTTCACATACCCCTATTCTTTATGGTTTCTTTTTTTCTCTTGGAAGTCACTTAATGCCTTCGCTGTAATTTCTTCTTCAGACAACCTATGCTCATCATTCCACCATTCACGGAAGGCAAAGTATAAAATAAAACCTAAAATGATTTCTTGAATAATTTTCATCAACACTCCGCCTAATTGCTGATCACGCAATGGCGAAAGATTCGTAAATAGTTCCGGACCTGATAGCTGAACGGATGTATTAATGCTTGCTAAAGTTCTATCCGGCACACAAAGGGCCATTGCCTTCAACCACGCTTCTCCATCAGTGTATGTTGCATAGGCAGGATTTTTTGTAAAAATAATCAATGCACAAGCAGGCGTGATTACAACAGCAGTCGCGATAATATACCCTACTTTATATAATCCTTTAACTTTTCGCTGTCCTGGCACTTCGTTGACAAGCGGCCAATACATAAAAAAGGCTGATAAGAACAATGCAAGACTGGCTAGTCCATGCAATGTTTCATCTACTTTAATGTTATCAAATACAATCGGTAAATGATAAACTGAAAAAGCTAATGCAAACCCAAGAACGGAGACAACTGGATGGGTTAATGCTTTCACAATTTTATCAACTACCGGAAATTCCACAACTACTTTCCATATCCACCAAGGGATTCCTTTAATAAAGAAAATTGGAAGCAATAATAGATAGAAAGCCATTTGAACCATATGCATTGTAAAAGTAATATTAGACATCAAATCAATTGGAGAACCTTTTACCACATATAATAAAATAATTCCTAAAAGAAAATAAACGGCTTCCTTTTTTTTTAAAGGCTCGCTCTCTTTAAAATCGTTTCTCCAACGAATCGTAACTAAAAAATAAACAATGATGACAAATACCAATGTCCCGATCATATATGGGCTCCACATCGCTTGAAACCCAAATATACTTAAAGGCATAATATCGCTCCTTAACAAAGAAGTAATCTAAAGTGCAAAGTACTATTGATATTATAACATTTTTTTAATATGAAATATTAAGATTTCTTGCAACTTTATGAAGAAAATATGATATTTTTGAAAAGCTCTATACATAAGAAAGGCTGTCTAAAAATCTAGACAGCCATTTCTTATTACCACCATATAATTGTATTGAATGCTAAGAAGAATGTAAATGCGATTACTGCTCCTACCCACACGAATGTGGAGATAACACCAATATATGGAGCATTTTTATCATCCATATGCATGAAGGAATAAAGTTGCAATATTACTTGGATTCCAGCAAGCAATAAGATGACTGGTTTAATAAATGTTGGTGCAAAATCTGCAACAACTGTTGCAAAGGCAATAAACGTTAGGAAAATCATGATCGCAAAGTTAATCACTTGTTTGCGCAATTGCAGCGCACCTTTTCTGCGATCAAATTCGTATTGGGCTTGGTTTCTGCCTTGAATCTCAGTATCGTGACTCATATTATCCTAACACCCCCATGAGGTATACTACCGTAAAGATAAATACCCAAACAACGTCAATAAAGTGCCAATAAATGGACGCTACATAGTATTTAGGTGCGTTGTATAGATTCAGACCACGTCTAGCATTACGGACCATTAAGCAGATCATCCAAACTAATCCGATAATCACGTGAAGACCGTGTGTTCCTACAAGCGTAAAGAATGCTGAAGAGAACGCAGATTGAGTATAACCAAAACCAATGTGTACATAGTGATAGAACTCATAAATTTCAAGGGCAAGGAAGCCAAGTCCAAGAAGAACTGTTACTCCAGTCCAAAGTTGAACCCCTTTGAAATTATAGTTTTTCAAATGATACATTGCATATACAGAAGTTAATGATGATGTTAAAAGGAGCATCGTCATCACAAAGGCTAGCGGCAATTCAAAAAGTTCTTGTGATGTGAACTCCATGCCTGCTGGACCTTTGTTTCTTAAAGAGATGTAAGTTGCGAATAAACTTGCAAATAGCACGATATCGCTACAGATAAAAATCCAAATACCAACGTACTTATTTTTACCTTCTTGTGTTACCTGTTCCGGATGTTCTGGCCAAGTTTGAGGGGTGAATTTAGTATTTAGCATTATTTATTTCCCCCTTTTCCATAAAGCTCATTTTCAATTGCAATAATTTCTTCTGCATGTAAGTGATACCCTAAATCATCTTTTACTGAACGAATAATCATTGCAAGCACAGTAATACCAATTCCAATTACCATTACTGGTACTGACCAAGATACTCCATCTGGATGATATAATGCACCAAATGCAGCAATGAATAATCCGATTGACATAATAAGCGGTAAAATTGAGTTGTTTGGCATATGGATGTCGCCAAGTGGTTCAGCATAAGTCATACCTTCAGGATTGCCTTCTTGTTTTTCAATCCAATATGGGTCAAATCCACGGATAAGTGGAGTTTGTTTAAAGTTATAGAATGGGATAGGCGTTTTTAATGCCCATTCTAAAGAACGTCCGTCTCCCCAGTAATCTCGGCAGTTTAATGGTTTAGATTTAATAGATGACAACATGTTAATAACCATTAGCACTACACCAATTGCCATCATGATCGCACCAATGGAAGAAATGAAGTTGAATAAATCCCAACCTTGACCTTCCATATAAGTGAATACACGGCGTGGCATACCCATTAATCCTAAGAAGTGTTGTACAAAGAATGTTAAATGGAATCCTGTAAAGAAGATCCAGAATGTTAAATAACCTAATTTCTCATTTAATGCACGGTTAAATAATAACGGCCAATAGAAATGGAATGATGCAAAGATAGCCGTTACGATACCACCAACGATTACGTAGTGGAAGTGTGCAACGATAAAATAAGAGTCGTGTAATTGATAGTCAAGTGGTGCAGTTGCCTGCATTACACCTGTTACCCCACCAGCAACGAAGGATGGGATGAATCCTAATGCGTAAATCATTGGTACAGTAACTTTAATAGAACCGCCCCAAATTGTCAAAATCCAGTTAAATACTTTCATACCTGTTGGAACGGCGATCGCCATTGTTGCTATTGCGAAAATTGCGTTTGCAGTCGCACCAAGACCTACAGTAAACATATGGTGAGCCCAAACCATGAATCCTAAGAAACCGATTAGGATTGTCGCGAATACCATTGAAGAATATCCGAATAAGCGTTTGCGAGCAAATACCGGAATAATTTCAGAGAATAAACCGAATGCTGGCAATACTAAGATATATACTTCAGGGTGACCGAAAATCCAGAATAAGTGCTCCCAAATAATTGTGTTACCACCCATTGTATGATCGAAGAAGTTAGCATCGAACATACGGTCTACTAACATTAAGAATAATCCTACTGTTAGTGGTGGGAATGCGAATAAAATCAATATACTAGAAATAAGTGTAGTCCATGTGAACAAAGGCATGCGCATGAACGTCATACCAGGTGCACGCATAGTAATGATTGTTACAATAAAGTTAATTCCAGAAATCAATGTACCTGCACCTGAAATTTGCAGACCTAATACATAGAAGTCAATACCATGTCCAGGTGAATATAAAGATAATGATGCATATGATGTCCAACCTGCATCTGGTGCTCCACCCATAAAGAATGATAAATGCAAGAATGTAGCACCTAAGAAGAATAACCAGAATCCTAATGAGTTAAGGAATGGAAACGCTACGTCACGAGCGCCAATTTGCAATGGTACAATCATGTTCATAAAACCGAATAAAAGCGGTGTCGCTGCTAAGAAGAGCATTGTTGTACCGTGCATTGTTAATAACTCGTTAAATGTACCGGCTGAAATAAAGTCGCTATTTGGATACATCAACTGAATACGCATTAAAAGCGCTTCAAAACCTGCGATAGCAAAGAATAATAGCCCAGAGAATAAATATAATATCGCAAGTTTTTTATGGTCAACAGTTGTCAAATAGTCCCAAATAACTGCGCCCACGCTCTTTTTCTTTGTGACTGCTACTGAGCTCACAACTTTAACCTCCTTAATTTTTTCTCTATCTACTAGCACTATAAAATATTATTTTTCAACTGATAAGCCCAATAAGAAATCAGCTACAGCACTAATTTCCTCATCAGTTAAATTTTTATACTTACCAGTCATCAAGTTGCCTGGTTTGTATTTTTCAGGATCTTTAATCCAAGCTTCTACGTTTTCTTTATTATGCTCTAAGAAACCTGCAACGCGGTTGCGGTCACCAAATGTTGTTAAGTTTGGTCCAGCTGCACCAGCAGGAGTTACAGCAGAAATCGCGTGGCAACCTAAGCAGTTTTGAGCAAATGTAGCTTCACCTAAATCTGTAGAATCTGGAGAAGCTGTTTGACCTTCAGTAGCTTTCATTGCTGCTACCCAAGCATCGAAATCATCACGATTTAATGATTTCACTTTGAAATCCATTAATGCGTGAGAAGGACCGCAAAGCTCAGCACATTTTCCGTACCATACGCCTTCTCCACCATTTAATCCTTTAGATTCCTTATCAAATACTAGGTAGAATTTGTTTACGTTTTCAACGTTAGTGTCCATTTTTCCACCAATTGCAGGAATCCAGAAAGAGTGTTTTACATCTCCTGCTTTTAATGTAAAGTAAACCTTTTCATTTGTTGGAACAACTAACTCTTGAGAAGTAACAATACCGTATTGTGGATATTCAAATTCCCACCAATACAATTTTGCAGTAACATTAACTGTTAATGCTTTTGGATCCCCATTTTCATCCACTTCATCCATTGCGGATACATCAGCAAATTTATAAGTAGCCAATACTGTTGGAACAGATAAAATTAATAGAAGGATGATTGGAATAACTGTCCAAATTACCTCTAATGTATGGCTACCTTCCACTTGCTTAGGCATGTAATCTTCGCCAAGTTTAGAACGGCGAAACTTTGCGAAAGCGAGTAAATAAAGAACTGATACTACTAAAACTACCAACGTCATGATACTTACAGCTAGTAATAGTAGATTAAATTGCTCTTTTCCGACAGCACCGGCTGGTCGAAGCGCAGAAATATACTCTTCACCACAGCCCGATAAAATCACAGCCATTGCTGCTAACAACGGGAAAAGAGACCATTTTTTAAGCCCTTTCTTCATAGCTTAATTAAACCCCTCTTTCTTTTGATTGTCTTGTCTAACTGGACGTTGTATTCTATCTATTTGAATTCTTTATTGAAGAAAGAATCCCAAAGGGTATAAATGTACTCATTGGTGAATAGAATGTATTATCAAAAATATCACCAATCTCATGTTTGCAACATAATGTTAGTATTAAACGTCGCTATGTTAGTAATAAACGTCGCTAATCTTAAAATGATCTTAATAAGTGTAAAGCAACTGAAAAACAGTTTATACATAAAAATAAAACAATAACCATATTAGCACACAATTTTTGTTTGATGAATGACATTTTATATATTTAAAAAAATGTTCAAATCTCATTCATCCCTGTTCAGAAAACACACACTTTAAGAATCCAACCGACACACGAGCCTAATTGTTTAAGTCACATCATCTCTGAGTTTACTATGTCAATATACCAAAGGCAAGTTACGATGCCTGCCAAATCTAGCCTCTTTATATCCCCCCCTTTTTTTTCTTTCAATTTTGTAAGCTTACTTACTAAATTCTACTATATCGAACTTTGTGCTAAATTTCTAGATTTTATGTGAATTTTATGGAATCCCACCAAGTTCGACTGATAAATATATAGCTTTATAAAAAGAATATTATAAGGAATGAAGTTTTAATAGTGGTTTTGTGAAATATTTTTCACGTTTTTGTGAACAGTTTGTGAAATATCATAACAATTATTTCATGAGAATTCTTTGAAGTTGTCTTTTTCCCGCGAATTCGCTATCATCATAAAAGCATAGCTTTTTTCATTTAATCTTTACAGATATAAAAGTAGGTGTCATTCATGCAACACAGGTATTATTGGTTATTAAAATGGGTTGCAGTACTTACTACCCTTGGCATGTTGCTTATACTTTTAGGTGGAGCTCTCGTTACAAAAACAGACAGCGGTTTAGGATGCGGCCGAAATTGGCCGGATTGTAATGGTTCACTAATTCCGAAAGAAATCACAACAGAAGTGTTAATTGAGTTTTCACATCGGTTTGTTACCGGTGCAGTCTCAATTCTAGTATTAATATTAGTGATTTGGACTTGGAGAGCTTTAAAACACGTTAAAGAAGTAAAATTTTTAGGCTTTTTAGCAATCTTTTTCCTTGTGCTGCAAGCATTAATCGGTGCTGCACAAGTGCTATGGGGACAAGGTGATTTCATTTTAGCCTTGCACTTTGGCATTTCATTGATTTCCTTTGCTGCAGTCATGTTGCTTGCAATGATTGTTTTCGAAGTCGATCAAAAATTTGATGCCGTTCGGGTTGACATTCAAAAAAAATTAAAGTGGCATACCATTGGTGTAACCCTATATTCATACATAGTTGTGTATACTGGCGCTCTCGTTCGACATACAGGTTCAAGTTTAACATGCACAAGCTGGCCGTTTTGCGACAACAGCGATCCTTTTAAACTGCCGGCGAAAATGTATGAATGGGTGCACATGGGCCATCGATTCGCTGCTTTCTTAATTTTCGTCTGGATTCTCTATATTATGGTACACGCAATGAAACATTATAAAGAACAAAAGGTCGTTTACTGGGGCTGGATTATTGCCTTTATTCTCGTTTCACTGCAAGTTATTGCTGGCGCGTTCATTATTTACACGCATTTAAATTTAATTGTATCTTTATTGCATTCTTTATTCATCTCGTTGCTATTTGGTCTATTATGTTACTTCATTCTGTTGGTTGCACGAAGCTCATATAATGAAAAAAATCATTAACATTTGAAGGATTGTACCTTAATGGAAGAGGGCAATCCTTTTTTGTAGTTTCCAACTAAATCCTCTTACCTCAAACACATAAAAAAAGCGAATGAATGCTCATTCGCTCTAATACATATTGAATACTTCATTCTCTCTTGTTGGGAGCCCGTTATTCCAATTCGATTAGTAAATCCCCTGTTGAAATCGCATCGCCTGGTTTTGCGTAAATTTCTTTCACAACCCCATCGCTTGGCGCCTGCACAGTTGTTTCCATCTTCATCGCTTCAGTAATCAACAAGTGATCACCGCGTTTTACATGGCTTCCTTTTGAAACAAGCACTTTCAATACCGTTCCAGGCATTGTCGCACCGATTTGATTTGGATTGTTTGGATCTGCCTTCACTGCGATGGATCCATCAGCTTCAACCGTCTTATCTTCAACGACCACTTCACGAGGCTGGCCGTTAAATTCGAAGTAAATTACCCGTGTTCCATCGTGCTCTGCTTCCCCTATTGACACTAATTTAATAATCAGCGTTTTCCCTTTTTCAATTTCCACTTCTATTTCCTCGCCGATTCTTAAACCGTAGAGGAATGAAGGCGTATCTAGAACAGACAGGTTGCCGTATTTTTCAACTGCTTTGAAATATTCTTCCACCACTTTTGGATATAAAGCATAGGAAATGACATCTTTCTTCGTTACTTGTCCATTTACTTTTTTCTCTAATTCTGCTTTCAATGCATCGAAATCGACAGGTTCAAGCAACTCACCAGGACGAACATCAATCGGTTTTCGCTCTTTTAAGATGACTTTTTGCAGTTCTTCCGGGAATCCGCCATAAGGTTGTCCTAAATATCCTTGGAAGAATTCGACAACGGAATCAGGAAAATCAATCGTCTTCCCTTTTTCTAAAATATTATTTTCATCTAAATTGTTTTGCACCATAAATAGTGCCATATCGCCGACCACTTTAGAGGATGGTGTTACTTTAACAATATCGCCAAACAATAAATTTACACGGGAATACATCTTTTTCACTTCATCCCAGCGGTCTCCAAGCCCCACTGCTTTTGCCTGTTGCTGCAAGTTGCTGTATTGTCCGCCTGGCATTTCATGTACATAAATCTCCGAATGAGGGCTCTTCATGCCGCTTTCAAAATCGCGGTAATATTCACGCACATCTTGCCAATAATAAGACAGTTGTTCAAGGGCCTCAATATCTGCACGCACTTGGCGTTTGGCACCTCTCATGGCATAGTACAACGTATTAGCGCTCGGCTGGGATGTGAGTCCTGCCATAGAACCTAAGGCAGTATCAACAATATCCACTCCCGCTTCAATGGCTTTGGCATAAGTGTAAATACCGTTGCCGCTTGTATCATGAGTATGCAAATGGATTGGCATGTCTGTAACTTCTTTTAATTCTGAAATTAATACATATGCTGCTTCCGGTTTCAATAATCCTGCCATATCTTTAATCGCTAAAATATGAGCTCCAGCCCGCTCCAATTCCTTCGCCATTTCTTTAAAATATTCAACCGTGTATTTTGTGCGAGTCGGGTCTAAAATATCGCCTGTATAGCAAATTGCCGCTTCAGCGATTTTTCCTGAATTTCTTACTTCATCAATGGCGATTTCCATGCCTTTAATCCAGTTGAGGCTGTCAAAGATCCGGAATACATCAATGCCTGCGCTTGCGGCTTCCCGCACAAACTCGCGGATTAAATTATCCGGATAATTTGTATAACCTACAGCATTGGCTCCACGGAAAAGCATTTGGAATAAAACATTCGGTATTTGCTTCCGAAGTTTTGCAAGTCTTTCCCATGGGTCTTCTTTTAAGAAGCGGTAGCTTACGTCAAAAGTTGCGCCTCCCCAAAGTTCAAGGGAGAAGAAATTATGCATCATGCGCGCATTATAATCGGCAATTTGATACATATCTTGACTGCGGACACGTGTAGCAAGAAGCGATTGATGGGCATCGCGGAATGTCGTATCTGTTAGCAGAACATCATTCTGTTCTTTAATCCAGCGAATAACTCCATCCACACCTTCTTCCTCAAGGATTTGTTTTGTGCCCCTCGGAATTTCTGTATTTTTAATATCCAATTTTGGTTTTTTCGGCTTTACAAAAATCGGTTTATTCTTTTTCTCAATGCCCGGGAAGCCGTTTAATGTGACATCTCCAATATATCTCAACAACTTTGTACCTCGGTCTTTCCGAACGGTAAAGTCAAATAGTTCCGGCGTAGAATCAATAAAGCTTGTATCAAAATCTCCAGATAAAAACTTCTCATGCAATACGACGTTTGTTAAGAAAGGAATGTTTGTTTTCACACCGCGGATGCGGAATTCCCGCAAATTCCGGTCCATTTTTGCAGCAGCTTCTTTAAATGTTCTGCCCCATGTAGAAATTTTAACAAGCAAGGAATCGTAATAAGGCGTTACCACTGCCCCTTGGAATCCGTTTCCTGCATCTAGCCGCACGCCAAATCCGCCACTTGAACGATACACCATAATTTTTCCTGTATCCGGCATAAAGTTGTTGGCTGGATCTTCTGTTGTGACGCGGGATTGTATCGCATGTCCAAATAAAGGAATTTCGCTTTGTTCCGGAATTCCAATTTCTTCCGAATGCAATTCATATCCTTCCGCAATTTTGATTTGAGCATGGACAATATCAATCCCTGTAATCATTTCCGTGATGGTATGCTCCACTTGAATGCGCGGATTCACTTCGATGAAATAGAATTCATCTCCGGAAACTAGAAATTCCACCGTACCGGCATTCACGTATTCTACATTTTTCATTAATTTTACAGCCGCATCACATATTCTATTTCTTAAATTTTCAGAAAGCGAAATCGATGGGGCGATTTCTACCACCTTTTGATGACGGCGTTGGATGGAACAATCCCGCTCATACAAATGAACGATGTTGCCAGCATAGTCTCCTAATATTTGCACTTCAATATGCTTTGGTTTAATAATGGCTTTTTCCACATACACTTCATCGGAGCCAAAAGCGGCTTTTGCTTCAGATTTTGCCCTTTCATAGGCGCTTTTTAATTCGTCTTTTGAATGCACCAATCGCATTCCGCGACCGCCGCCACCCAAAGCAGCTTTAATCATAACTGGATAACCGACATCATCAGCAAATTGCTCCAATTCTTCATATGATGAAACCGGGCCGTCGCTTCCTGGAATGACAGGAATTCCTGCAAGAATTGCCTGCTCTCTTGCTTTCACTTTATCTCCAAAAATTTCTAAGTGTCTTGAAGATGGACCAATGAAAATGATCCCTTCTTCCTCACAACGTCTAGCAAAAGCAACATTTTCCGCTAAAAAGCCATAACCTGGATGAATGGCATCAGCGCCGGATTCCTTAGCTATTTCAATAATGCCATCAATATCTAAGTAGGCATCAATCGGCCCTTTCCCAGCGCCGACAAGATACGCTTCATCCGCTTTATAACGGTGGTGAGAAGCGCGGTCTTCCTCTGAATAAATCGCAACTGTTTTAATGTCCAACTCATTGCAAGCTCGCAATACGCGAATTGCAATTTCCCCTCTGTTTGCAACTAAAAGTTTACGAATCTTTCTCATTTTGTCCCCCTTAGTTTCCTTTTTTCTAGTTTTTCATACATAGAAATATTGATTAATATGCCCATTGCGAAAGATAATACCAAAATAGATGATCCACCATAACTGATAAACGGCAATGTTACCCCAGTCAATGGAATAAGCCCTGATAAACCACCTAAATTGATAAAGGTTTGGATGGCAATCCAACTGGCAATGCCGGCTGCAATCATTCTGGCTAAAGGATCTTTCGTCGTCAGCGCTATTAGTAGCGCTTTAAATACGATAAATCCTAAACCTCCAAGAACAATAGCAACTCCCATCAAACCTAATTCTTCCGCAATTACAGCCATTATAAAATCGGTTTGCGGTTCAGGCAAATATCCAAGTTTTTGCACAGATTGTCCAAGTCCAACCCCTTCAAGTCCACCAGAACCGATGGCAATATACCCTTGAATGACTTGGTGTCCTGAACCTTGCTCATATTCAAAAGGATTAATGAACGCTTTAATTCTCCCAATTCGGTTAGGGGTTAAAAATTTATCCCCTTTGATTAGCAATATAAAACCGAGAACCGCCGCTCCAAGAACGACTAATTCGGCAAAAAACTTAAAGAAGGTCCGGATGCGTATGCCGCTTGCTGCAACTACACCGATGGCAATTCCGGAAATGATCAAGACGGCACCAAGATCGGTTTCAAGCGCCACAAAGAAAATAATAAAAATCCATACTATAATGGGATATATAATATTATTTGGGTTCAATTCAACTGTTGGGTTATTTAATGTTTTGCGATAAAAAGTCCCTGCAAAATACAAAATAATAATGAGTTTTGCAAGTTCGGACGGCTGGAAAGACATCAGGCCAAACAAACTAATCCAGCTTTTTGAACCTGTTCCGCTTTCACCGAAACCAAAGAAAAATACCCAAAACATTAAAATGGTGATTAAACCAACCATAAACACCATTATTTTTTTTCTACTATAATGCTTATATGGAATAAAAGCCCCAACAGCAAAAGCGAAAAAAGAAACCAATAAATTAAATAATTGCTTTTTATAATAATAATCCGGTTCTTTCCCATCGACAAGTGCCACCATGATGCTGGAACTGTAAATCATCACAAGACCGAATAAGCATAGAAAAATATAATCAAAAAATAGGGCATAATCAAAATTTCTGATGTAGTAGGAAAGATATTTTCTCATTGCAAAGACCTCTTTTTTTAAAAAAAAACTCAAATCAAATTGATTTGAGTCTTTTGTTACTTGTTTGAGTTTGCATTCGTATATGCTTCATGTAACAAGGACAATTCTTTTTCCAATGTATCTAAAATCTTTCTTCCTTGCTCACGTTCAATCAATCCCAATTTCACTGCGAAATCGATTTCCCGGGACAAACCAAACATTTGTGTATCTAATACTTCTTCGTACAATGGACATTGCGGCATCGTTAAATGATCCATTTGCACTTTAATTAAACGAGCTATTTTATCTGCATCTTCAAGCAGTAATTCTAATGCTTTTTCCTGGAAGGAAGCTTGCGTTTTTTTATCCATGAGGACGCCCCCATTAATATAATTTCTTCTATTCTATCTTAATAAAGTTTATCTTTTAGCAAATAAAAATGCAAGTAGCAACACAAGATAGAACGTTTATAATGATTATTTCTTTATAAACAGAACATCTCCCTGTATACTGATATATGTAAAATCGTTAAGGGGGAGAATTGATAATGGAAAGCATCATTCCAATTAAAGGCAAAGTAAAATATAAACTAACTTTAGATCCATCCGTTTGGATTTTTGATGACCGAAGAATCGACTTAAAAACCTATTTTACAAAACCAAAAGAAGAAGAGAATGAAGATTTAAAGTACTTATTTAAAATGGGTGAACATTGGTCCCGCGAAATTATGGAAGGTGCAACATTCCCTCCTACTTTAAAAACGGAAAGAAAATTTGACCGAAAAGGCATGGAAACTGGTACGTTTGGTATGGAAATTAAATATTTTCTTAACAATGCTGAAATTGAAGAAGATGCAACGAAAGTGGTTTTTGAATGCAAAGATGGCACAGAGCATGCTTTCTCCATCGATGAAGCATACACATTAATTTTTAAATACAGCCAAGATGGTAAGCCGCTTACAGAGGATGGACCTGTTCATATTATTTTTGGCGATGGTTCCAACTTGGACAACCCAATCAAAAACATCGCAGCCATTCGAGTAGAGTAGGACTTGATCCTATGCTTGTCCAATGTGTTCTTTGTGATTCCATCCATGAACTGGAAGACGACTCACCACTGGCTAAAAAACTAAGAAATCGACCGATTCATACTTTTATGTGCGAAACATGCCACGATCGCATTACTACAAAAACATTGGAGAGACTTGCAACTGGAAAATTTCGATTTTTTCGCAGCTCATCCAGCATTGATGAAGAATTATAACAAATTGAGGTTGGGACAAATCTAAAAAAACATCATTTTCTCCAAGGAGAAAATGATGTTTTTTTGATATGTTATTAAAATTGATTTCCGTTCCGGGGACGCTTTATCTAAAAAAACATCATTTTCTCCAAGGAGAAAATGATGTTTTTTTGATATGTTATTAAAATTGATTTCCGTTCCGGGGACGCTTTCCGCGGGCCCGGCTAGACTCTCCTCTGATTCATTCCTTCGATCCTTGTGGTCTCGAGAGGGCTCGTCGCAGGAGTCGCCCCGTCACGCCAATCAATTTTTCGTTCTATCAATTTTTTATCAACACTCTTTCAGCTACCCCTATAATTTTTTGTTTATGTCCCAGCCTCATATTTTTATAAACATTTATTATTGTCTTTTTTACTCATATTTGATTAACCGTTTTTCTAGCATCTCAACCAACTGGTACATGATTGTTGCAAAAATCGCAATGATGAGAAGGGACATCAACACAAGATTGAAATTAAATACTTGAAAACCGTAAATGATTAAATAGCCAAGTCCTTGGGAAGAAACAAGAAACTCGCCGACAATGACCCCTACCCAGGACAATCCAACATTTACTTTTAATGTAGAGATAATCGTTGGGAATGATGC
>NZ_CP036528.1:592200-696466 GCF_004331915.1 Ureibacillus thermophilus | reverse complement strand
GGAGAACATGCCAAAGAATTCCTAAAAGGGTTTAAAGGATACCTGCATGTCGATGGATATGCAGGATACCATAAGGTATCCGGCGTAACATTAGTTGGATGTTGGGCTCATGCCCGCAGAAAGTTCGATGAGGCTTTAAACGTACTTCCTGAATCCAAACGTCATTCAGCAGTCACAGCTCGGGAAGGACTCAATTTCTGTAATCAGCTATTTGCCATCGAGCGTGATTTGAAAGAATGTACACCAGAAGAACGATATAAAAAACGACTTAAACACAGCCAACCATTGTTGGAGGCTTTTTCAGCATGGCTAAAAACAGAGAAAAGCAATGTTTTACCAAAGAGTCTATTAGGTCAAGCCATTACATACTGCCTCAACCAATGGGAAAAACTCGTGGCATTTTTAGAGGATGGACGTTTAGAAATCGATAATAATCGAAGTGAACGATCCATTAAACCATTTGTGATCGGAAGGAAGAACTGGATTTTTAGCAATACTCCGAAAGGAGCTAAGGCCAGCTCAATCATTTACAGTATTGTGGAGACAGCAAAGGAGAATAAATTAAATCCATTTTATTATCTTCGCTACTTATTTGAAAGGCTTCCCAATATGGATATAAGCAATATGGATGAGCTTGATCAACTACTTCCTTGGTCCAAAACAATTCCTTTGAATTGTCGGGTTTTTAATAACTTATCACAATAATAGTATTTAATCCCTATCATTAAAAGGTGGGGATTATTTTACGCTTACTTTTTGTGGATATATATGCAAAAACCCGAAAACACATAATCCATTTGTAATCCTTCTAGAAGCCTCCGTTGCCTTTTAACAACTAAAATTAAACATGTATTATAATAATATCGAAATTGAAAAGGCTCCTTGCTTGAACCAATATCTAGATTAACTCTATGTTATAGTTCTTTAGAAAAAACTCGTTTAAATCGACAAAACACCTTATTTTTGTTTAATATAAAATTAAGAATACTATGTAATATGAAGAAGGTGCGAGAGAAATGGCCCGAAGCCAACTTTTAAAAGATGCTGTAAGTGGAAAAGAAAGTATTGAAAACATATTGCTAAGATTAAAAGTTATATTGTCGGATTTGGATAATGAAAATATCATGAACTGGGTTAATGGGGAATTACAGGGTTATAAGGATAAAGAAAGTGTACCTTCTTACAGGATCCTTAAAGGAAGAATTATCGGAACCTATTTAATAAACTTCTCTGTTAAATATAAAGATGCTCCTGTGCCACTAGAATTTTTAATATCCAAAGAGGAAATAGACGAGCTACGTACAGTAAGAATGACGGATGGAATTGCAACAATCCAAAACATCCTTCGGGGAGAAAATAGAGAAAATTACGGGTTTGTAATTCCTACAGCATACTGTCATGCAATATCAACAGATGACTTCCAAATAGCTGGAATGAGAGTTAGAATCGGATCAAACCAACTGGATGGCATTGTGTCATGTGTAAAATCCAAACTAGTGGAAGTAATCATGGAACTAGAAAAGGAATTTGAAAATCTTGATGAGTTAGATATTAGATCCCAAATTAAGGAAAATGAATCTGTAAAACAAGTGATTTATAATATTGAAAATATCATTTATGATAAATCAGTTAAAGTCGGAGACAAAAACAAAATAGAAAGGTCAAGGATTGGCCATTTATTTGGCCATTTATGGGAAGGAAGAGATAAAAAATGAGTATTCAAATAGGAGATAATAATAAAATTAAAAACTCGTCCATTGGTCATCAATATGGTTCGAACAGAGGAGAAAAGGAATCAAAGGAGAAGAAAACGTTTTTTGAAAAACATCCGGCTCTTTTTAGTTTTATCATTTCAATTTTGGCTGGTTTCATTCTACTTTTCTCATTTTGGAAATCTGTTATTATATGGATAGAGAGCCTTTTTAAATAGGTTTGGAGAAAAGATCACATTCAAAAAAGTTAATGATATTAATTCCTTTTAACAAATTCTCGGTAGTTGGTTAAAAAATGCAAAAACCCACCTTCATTGCATCGGTGGTGGAGGTTAAATAATTTTTTACAGGTTCTCATAATTCAACAACGGGAGCTTTAGTGGAATAAGGATAGGGAAACTTTTATAAACTGTGGTTTCCCTTAATTTTATTTTATATCAACATTGACGTTTAAATAGCCAATAAGAAAAAAACTGCTGTTCACGTTAATTGAACAACAGTTTATGCACTTTCAATTTGCAGTTTATTCATAAGATCTTCCAGTTCCACATATGGTGTAAGCTGATATTTGATGCTTGTGTCATATCTGTTTCGAACCCCCTACTTTTTCACATCTTTCTAAAATTCTATTTATCCAGAGAGTCTCTAATTCATTTTGGCTAATAAAACCTCCCTTCAGTAAAAAAGACCGCAGCACATGGTTATCTCCGTAAGATAACATCATGTAACCGCGGTCTTCTCTTATTATGGTTACTTTTATATTTGAAATAATCGGTTAATCAAAAATCATTATAGCCTCTAAATTCGTCATTTTAAGAGGGAAAGAAATTTTTTGAAAAAGAAGAAATGTAGCGCGGTACTTCTTCCCTGAACGAATTACCAGTTGCAATAACATAATAAATTATTGTCAATAAGATTAAATTTATACTATGTTTTTACAAACATGATTAACAAATGACAATTATTGTCTAATATTAGCAAATGATGTATTATTATTAAGAGGAATTAACCGAATATTTAAATAGAAATTGAAAATGGAGTATTTGCTTGTTTAAAAAGGGTGTGATTAACATTCCACAATTCCTATGTCATTTCTCTTCAGAAACAACTATGGAACAATTTATAATATTAGAATTAAATGAGGAAAAAGAACTTTTTGAAAAACTACCAGATTACTATAGAAAATGTTACATAACTGACTCTGATTTAGAAGAGAGAATCAAAAATTTCGGACCAGCAGAACAAATATTAAAGAAACTTATACCTGATCCCGGAAAGACTATGTCGGGTGAGTTTGCAGAAATATTATCTTATCAGTTACTAATTGACATGTATAAAAATTCTGATTTTAATCTTTTTGGTCCTAAAAAGTGGCTTTGGAAAGTAGACCGTAATGAGCCAATGAAAAAAACGGATGTAATATTATTTGGAGTTAAAAATGCTGAAGTATCATCACCGGATGATCTTGTTGTGTCTGCTGAAATAAAGTCAAAAGCAACGGCAGGTGATTTTCATCCTTTACAAGACGCTATAGATGGAGCTAAGGATGACTATGTAAAACGAATGGCAATTACTCTTTCATGGCTGGAAGAACAATATATCAGATTAAATGATTCTTCGGCTTTAAACTCAATTAAGAGGTTTGTTAATGCAATTGAACCTAATTATGGACCTTATAAAAAACACTTTAAAGCTATAACTGTTATTGATAGTGATATGGTTTTAGTAGAGTTAGGACGTGAAATTGATTATTCAGTAAAAGTATTAAAAAAAGATTGGAAAAGAATTGAAAATGACTGTAAAGAGCTTGGGGCATCCTATGACAATGACACGAAGAAGCTTTCATTTAAAAATGTTAAAAGAGAAGACATTCTTCGAAGTAATAGTAGAAATAGAGACTTTATTCTCTACCTTTATGATTTATACAATTTTAAATTAGGTGATTATTCTGACGTGACAATAATATCGATTAAAAATTTAAAAAACTTTTATGAAAAAGTTTACAAGAATATAGTAACGTCATATAAGGTGACTGCAAATGAGTAATATTTTGGTAGATTGGATTCGGGATTCTAATTCTTGGAGAAATGCTATGGAATTAGATGTCCTTGAAAGGCAAGAGAAAGAGTATTCATTTTTAAAACAATCAGATGATTTTTATATCTCGCTATTTAATAAGGTTTATAAAGCATTATCAAGCGATGCTTATTTAACGGAAGAAAATCGCCAAGAATTACTTTTTATTGCAAAAGGGCTAGAAATTTACTCTATCCAAAGTACACGTGAAAACTTTTTCGGAGTCAATTATGCTGAAAATATGCTATATGCATCATCAATATATTACTTAACAGATTACTTTACAACCTCTTCAATATTAGCAAGAATGTTTGAAACAGAGGATTATGAATCTGAGATAGATCGATTTATTCACGCATTTTTAATTAATAACAGGAACATTAGAAATCCATATATGGATAGACTTAATGATTTCTTGGAATCAGGAGATAAGCAAATATTAATTAGTATTATTAAACTAATCGATGAGAGATTAAAAACTTCGGACCCTTATAAGTATGTTCAACTATTATTGGCGAAGAGATTAATTGAAAAATTTAGTGAAAATAATATTTGGAATAGCCTAACTAGAGCAAATCCCGCAATTAATTGGAAAGATTTTGTTTTACATAAGCTGGAAAGTAGTTGGGTATTATTCCCTTCACAAGAAGCAGCTCTGAAAAAAGGGATACTCATTAATGATAATTCATTTTCTATTCAAATGCCCACAAGTTCTGGGAAAACTTCTTTATGTGAGATAGTCATTTATAATGAAATTGTTTACAAAAAGAGAAAAGTGCTTTTACTAGCTCCTTATAGAGCTTTGGCATCGGAACTAAAATATGCTTTTACTAAAAAATTTAGAAATCTTGGTTTAACAGTTAAAGCTATATATGGTGGTCATACGCCCACTAAAGAAGAAAAAGTTGAAATGGAAAATGTTGATTTATTAATATGCACTCCAGAGAAGTTTATGGCCATAGAAAATTATATTCCAAATCTTCATGAGACATTTTCAACTGTAATTTGTGATGAGGGACATTTACTTGATGATGAACACAGGGGTTTAAATTACGAACTATTGTTAGCAAAGTTCAAAAATAGTAGTACACAAGAAAAAAAGTATATTTACCTTTCCGCTATTATTCCTAATATAGCAACAATAAATTCTTGGTTGGGCGGAGATGAAAATACCCTTATAAAATCGGATTATAGGCCAACTAACTTAACTTATGGTTTTTTAATAGAGCAAGGTGACAATAAAAATAAATACTTCAATTTAAAATTATATTCCCAAAAAAATGGACTTGAAAAATCCTTGATAAACAAATTTTTAAGTGTTAAAGAGGATTACAAATATAAGAAAAGTTCTACTGGTAAAATAAACACATATAAATATAAAACTTATAAAACTAGAGCTATTTCAGTTGCTTTACGTTCGCTAAATAACGGTGTGGTTGCAGTATTTACTCCCCAAAAGGGTGAAAATGGTGTTAAAGGTCTAGCAGAAGAGATAATTAATCAAATTAGCCTGCTCAATTTTCCTAAACCTTTAGATTTTTCTAAAACTGAGGAATTAGAAAATCTAATAATATACATTGAACAGGTTTTTGGAAAGGATTATATATTAACAAAGTCTGTTGAGAATGGTTTCGTGATTCATCATGGTGATTTACCGCAATTTGTAAGGGAAGTAATAGAAAATAGTATTAGAAAAAAGATAGTACCTTTAATAGTTTGTACAAATACCCTTGCTGAAGGGGTTAATCTACCGATAAAAACTCTTGTGTTGCATACAATTAAAAGATTTAATTCTTCCTTAAAAATAATGGAGCCAATTAGAAAAAGGGATATAAAAAATATTATTGGCCGAGCCGGAAGAGCTGGTCAAGAAACTGAAGGGTTAGTAATTTCTGTAAATCCAAGTGAGTACAGTTATATCCAAGAAGTAATATCTGATGATCAAATAGAACCAGTTAGGGGATACTTGTACCAAATAATTAATGAAATTACAAACGAATTAAAAGAAGACAGATTGTTAATAACAAATGAACTCATTGATGAGCAAAGTGAAGAATTTAAAAGATTAATAGATTCAATTGATAAATCAATAATAGATTCTCTTTATGAAGAATCAACCCCTGATAATATTAGTGATATCCTTGAGAATTTAATAAATAAAACTTATAGCTACTTTCAATCTGACTACAATAATAAGTTAACGCTTGAGCATATTTTTAAATTAAGAGGCGAAGTTCTAAGTCCGTACTTAAAACGGAATGAAATTGGTATATTAAAACAAAGTGACTCAACAGTTAGAATATATGAAGACATTAAAGGGGTTATCAATTTAGGAGATGATTTTTGGCAAAATACTTCCCTTCCATTTACTGACGAAACTATTGGTTACCTACTAGATATTATATACTCTTTAAATCATCTAGAATTCGATTTTGAGCAATTTCATCAAGAAAATGATATTAATCTTACAAAGGGATTATTGAAAAAAGTAATATTAAACTGGATAGAGGGCGAATGGTATGGTGATATTTCAAATAAAACCAACGTTGAAGTTGAAGATGTTCTAAAAATAATGTTATTTATCGAATCCAATATCGTACCGGTTTTATCAAAAATAGTTACAATCGCTAAGATTGAATTGCAAAAACAAGGAATAATTATAAGTAAGGATCTTGAAGATTTAGGCCTATTTATTCAGTATGGTATAAACAGTCGTATTAATTTAATCTTAATAGAGTTAGGTTTTAGTGAAAGAATGGGAATTCTTTTTGTCGGTAATTGGATTAAAAATAATTTCTCAACGTTAAATTTAAATGATAAAGATACTATTGAAATGATTTTAAGAGAAAATAAAATAGAAATTATAGAGTATCTTAAAGAAACTGTTCCTCTTATTTCTTTAGATGCTTTTAGATCTAATTTGAGATATATATAGTTATATTTTATCTAGGTGTGGGAAGAAAGATAGTTTCTCAAGTATTATTTAAAGTTAGAATAGGCTGAGAAAGTCTAGAGTCCAATAAAAGTTAGGAAAAGTATGTATAAAATTTCACTGATAATAACAGGAATGAACATGAGAATAATATTAGATAGAATGAAGGTGCTACAATTCAATAGCTTTTTATAATGAATGGATCGTTCAAATTATTTCAGTACTAATTGAAGTGAGAAAAATTGCAACATTTTGGGAGAGATAAGGTATAACAATACAATTATTAATGGAATGACTTATTTAGATTGGTGATTATTATTAGAATAAAGGATTTGAATATTTAAAAATTTTATATATGAGCATTTTGAACATTTTTCAACCCAAGAACTATAAGGTTTTCTAAAGCATAAAAAAGGACTTCACCCCTTATTTGTAGAATTTTGAAGTGACCAAACCACAAAAATCCATAAGGAGGAAGTCACTTTGTATATTCTACAAGAAAGTCTATTTTCCTTTGAAGAATTGCAAATTTTAGAGTCAAAAGAGAAATTACCGATTTTTTTTAGTGCTCTAGATTTGCGTCCTTATGCTAAACAATTGAAAAGTTCTTCACCCCAAGGGGCTGAAGGACATTCCAAAGAAGGGATATTAAGGGCTCTTATCGCTGCCCCATTAGAAGGTATTGATACTTTTACTTCTCTTCACAATCGATTAAAAAATGACCTGCGTTTTCGTTACCAATGTGGTTTAGATATTAGCAGGCCTGCACCATCCATCTCTACTCTTAGCCGAGTATTTTCTACACTAACCAAAACTGGACTTGTGAAAAGAATCTTTCAAGATCTCGTCCAGTTAGCTCAAGAGGAAGGAGTAATTGATGGAAAACATCAGGCTATCGACAGTGCCGCCATTGATGCGTAAGCGTAAAATAACGCCCACGTGTTTTTTCGGTAAGCGTAAAATAACGCCCACGTGTTTTTTCGTGGGCGTTTATTATATGCTCTATTTAGTTTTATTTGGTACGCGACATTCGTAAGCCCGAAATATGTGAGATAAATAAAAAAATGCGCACCCTCTGGTACGCACGATGAATAGCCCTTCAATCCCAAGTTTTTTCGGATTGAGGGCTATTTTGCCATTGCACATGATTCACGAATTGTTTTCGACCATGGCAAATAGCGATCTAATATTTCTGGCTGTTGATGGATTGGTAAACTTGGGAGTTCCGACAATACTTTCACTAAGTATTGATAAAAATCAATTCCATTCGCTTTTGCCGTTTCAGCCAAGCTTAAACAGATGGCATTTGCATCGGCTCCCGATTCACTCACGGAAAACAGCCAGTTTTTTCGTCCAATGACATTCGGCCGAATCGCATTTTCAGCTGGGTTGTTGTCCATTTCAATGCGTCCATCATACAGAAAAGCTTTTAAGCCTTCGGCGTGCTTCAATGTATACTCCGCAGCTTTTGCAAGGGCATTCTTCCCATAGAAAGGAGATTCTTCAATCCATTTGAAAAATGCCTCGACAATTGGTTTGGACTCCTTTTGTCTAGCTTTTCTCCGTTCACTCGGTCGAAGTTTCTTAAATTTACGTTCTAGGCGGTAAAGTCGATCACAATAATCTACACCAATCCGCCCATTTTTACTATCAGCTTTTAACCAATAGCGACGAACATGAGCCCAGCAGTTGGCAAAATGAATATTCGGTACATCATGGTATGCAGAATATCCATCGCAGATAATCGTTCCTTTAAAGCCTTTCATAAAGTCATTCAAAATTTCCCGACTTCGAGATAAAGCACTATGGAACAGAATAATTGCCGGTCCTTGAGAAGCTACGCTACGGAATACCCAGTTGTAAGCCTTAGATTGGGCTGGCTTCCCATCCGAGCGATTCAAAACTTGGGCATAGGTTTCATCGACATGGAGGATGGATTTTTTCATGAGCTTTTCTTTCATCCGATTATATAATGGAAGAAGCCAATCTTCTGCTGTGCGAATCACCCAGTTGGAAAGATTCTTGTCATTTGTCAAGAGCCCATAACGATGCCATTCCTTTATTTGCCGATATAAGGGTAAATAAAGGACAAACTTGTCATAAATAAGTTTTGCTAAGACCGTTGTTTTCAACTGCCAAACAAAAACACCTCCTCTGTAATCGATAACTCTATCTTACAGGGAGGTACGATCGATTGATATGCGTCGTTTGAATTCGGGCTTACGTATCTTCACTAAAGGAGAGGGGAAATGAACTAAATGGGAAGGTATCCGCACTAAATAAGGAAGCAAACGCACAAATAGGAGCCGTATCCGCACTAAATGAGAAGGTATCCGCACCAAAGTGGGAGGTAAACGAACAAAATGAGAAGGTATCCGCACTAAAGGGGGAAGTATCCGCACTAAATAGGGAAGCAAACGCACAAATAGGAGCCGTATCCGCACTCTATTGGATAAAGAGATTCGTCCAGTCATGCCATATACAAGGCCTAGAACAAAGGACGGTTTCTTTAAAAAGTATGAATATGTATACGATGAGCATTATGATTGTTACATCTGCCCAAACAACCAAACTCTTGAATACCGAACAACAACAAGAGAAGGATATCGACAGTACGCTTCGAAACCGGAAATATGTAAAACGTGCCCATTTTTAGAAAAGTGTACCCAAAGTAAAGATCACACTAAATTTATTCATCGCCACATTTGGGAGCACTATGTGGAAGAAGTCGACCACTTAAGACATACAGAGATCAATAGAAATATATATGATAAGCGCAAAGAAACGATTGAACGGGTCTTTGCCGATGGAAAAGAGAAGCATGGCATGCGATGGACAACTCTACGAGGATTGGAAAAATTGTCCATGCAGGCGATGCTTACTTTCGCTGCCATGAACTTAAAGAAAATGGCAAACTGGACATGGAAAAGACCATGTCCAGCCTAAATAAGACAAGAATCTTAGAAAATGATGAGCAAAAAAAAGACAAACCCCAACTCAAATGAAGCATTTGAGTTGGGGTTTGTCGACAGTCTGAAACATCATTTTCTCTTTGGAGAAAATGATGTTTTTTTAGATTTGTCCCAACCTCTCTAAAGGTAGAGATATCCAATCCCCTTCCGTTCCCCAAAGTATACTATAAAGAATTTTCTTTTTCTTTTTCTTCTTCACCAAGCAATGGATCCTTTCCATCATAAGGAGGAAAGATTTGCGGGTGCAAAAGGGCCGCCAACTTGCATAATCCTTGCAACAGTTTTGGAGAAGGACGGCAAAATAAGGCCTCTTCCAATATATAAAATTCGTTATTTTGAATGCTTTTCATTTCTTGAATTCCTGGGCGCTTCATTATCACTTTTGGATTCACTCTTTCTGTTTCAACACCTACCCATGCAATGCAAAACACATCCGGATTTCTCTTTTTTACTTCTTCCCATTCTGTTTGAACATTGGCCTCTTGAAAATCTTCAAATATATTTTTTCCCCCAGCGAGTTCAGCCAATTCCGTCAACCAATTCGTCGCACCGGGCGTAAAAATCGGCTTGGCCCACCATTCAAAATAAACGGTTTTCCTGTGCTCAACTTGTTGAGATAATTTTCGGTACTTCTCCAGCATATCCATAAATTTTTGATAAATCCTCTTTGCCTCATCCTCTGTATTTGTCATTTCACCAACGCATAGTAAAGTTTCCCCGACTTCCGCAAGGGTTTTTGGATTCGGCACAATTTGATACGGAATCTTCCGTTTTTCCAGTTCTTCAATATTCCGTTCCATTCCAGGGACGGAAAGGGAAGCTAATACTAAATCCGGTTTCAGCTCTTCCACCTTTTCTATATCAATATTTAAATCTCCGCCTAATCGCGGCAATTGTTCAATTTCTTTCGGCCAATCAGAATAATCATCCACCCCGACTAAAGAAGATGCCAAACCTAAATAGCCTACAAGTTCCGTATTGCTTGGACAAATGGAAACTAGACGCATTTCTCTCCCCCTCGTAAACTTTGTGAATGTATTTTTCGATGCAGCAAGGGAAAATCCTCTCTTTTCAAAAAAAAAAATGCCCAAATTCTTGCATGCAGCGAAGAAATTGAGCTTTTTTTCTTAGAAATGGGGAAATCTTATGCACTTTGTCTTCCCCAAATACGGTTGATCCAGTTTTCAAACAAACCAACTGCCCGGTCCAAAATAAAGCCTGCAACCCCGATAAACACAATACCCGCCATCACCAAATCCAATCTCATGGAATTTCGCGCATCGACAATCAAATAGCCAAGGCCTGATTGGGAGCCGACCATTTCACCGGATACTAAGAAGATCCAGGCCGTTCCTACCGCGATATGGAGGCCATTGGCAATATACGGAAAAACAGCCGGGAAAATAATTTTTCTCAAAATTTCGAACTTCTTTATTTCAAAGTTTTGGGCCACTTTCAAATAAGTAGGTTCCACCTTTCTTACGGCTGCAACAGTGGACAATAATACCGGGAAAAAGGCGGCAATAAAGATGATGACAATGGCCGGAATATTCCCAATCCCAAACCAAAGCACGATAAACGGCGACCAGGCAATCGGAGAAACAGGACGCAACACTTGAACGATTGGGTCAATCACGCCCCATAATAAAGGAATTCTTCCAAGAACCAGTCCCAATAAAATGGCTACAACCACCGCTGATAGATAACCGGAAATGAAACGCAATAAACTTACTTGCAAATGAACCAATAATGTTCCGTCAGTAATTAAAGATACAATTCCTTCCCACACTAAAGAAGGTGGTGGAAACAAAGCGGCTTCGTAATCGCCCGCTACAACAATAAACTGCCAAACCCCAATTAAAATGGCAAATCCTATAATGGCGTTAATGAAAAATTTATAGTTCTTCATTCTCTCACTTCGCTTTTTCTATAAAAGAATTATTAACAAAGTCTTCATATGCCGGAGGATTATCGAAGAGTCCCATTTCCACCAGATGATTAGACAATTCTTCATAATCTTCCTGATTGATTTTTAAATCATCGTAAGAAATCCATTCTAAAGACAAATCAAGCACATTTTGTTCCACATTCAAATAATTGGATAACATGTCCTTCACATGCGCATCTTTTTGTTCAGCAGCATGGCCCGCCGCAATATAGTAATTCACAAATTCCTGTGCGAGTTCGCTTTCCTGTTCAATAAACTCTTTGCGCAATACTAATGAACAGTCAATGGAGTTTTTCCAAATTTCATTATCTTGATAAAGCACCTTTCCTTTATCGAGGGAGACGGATACGGCGCCAAATGGTTCTGCCACCACATAGCCGGATATTCTCCCTTCAGAAAGAGCGGCCGGCATTTCCGCAGGCGGCAATTCCACAACATTTACATCTTCATATTTCAAACCGTTTTGTTTCAACAATTGATAAAGTAATATATTTTGAGTCGAGAATTTATGCGGAATGGCAAAACTTTTTCCTTTTAAATCTGCAACTTGATTAATATCTTTGGAGACAACCACCACGTTGCCATCACGATGTCCTAATGCCACAGCATTCAAATCAATGCCTTGTTCCTTTGCTTTCATGGCAAGAGTAATTAGCATGGATGCCCCATCAATGCGGCCTGTATTCAAAGCATCGGAAAGCTCAGTCCAAGAACCAAATTTAATGAGCTCCAAATTAAAGTTTTGATATTCTTCCAGTTCTTTTTCCACAAATAATGGCACCGCATGTGTTATTGGCAAATAACCGATTTTGATCGTTTTCTTTCCATTTCCGCTTGTTGCAGATGAATTCTCTCCTTCAGAATTGCAAGCATATAAACTTAATAGAAGAATCGTTGCAAGAACAAACAATAACCCTTTTTTAATTCGTTTCATGACTACCCATCCAATCTATTTTTTTCATTTGCAAAAATTAAATATTGAACTCAATTAAAGTTTCAGGTCTGCTGAAGTGGAATTCTTTAAACACAATGTTTCGATAATACTGAAAATCTCCGTTGCTCCGGTCCCGGGGTTTCGTCAGATGGATCTTGATTTCTTTATGGATTCTTCCGGGATTCGGATGCATAATAAAAATTCTGTCGGATAAATAAATGGCTTCATCAATGTCATGGGTGACAAGAATCATCGTTGTTTTTTCCTGCTCCTGGATACGAAGCAATTCATTTTGCAAATAATAGCGATTAAATGTATCCAAAGCAGCAAAAGGTTCGTCCATCAATATCAATTCCGGTTGCAGGGCCAAGGCTCTTGCAATTCCCACTCTTTGTTGCATACCGCCGGATAATTCATGTGGAAACATATTTTCTTTCCCTTGCAACCCAACTAATTGAATATAGTGCAACGCTTTCTCTTTTCTTTCTTTTTTATCTTTCATTGATTTTTCAAGCCCCAGCTCCACATTTTTTAACACGGTCCGCCAAGGGAGCAAACCGTAATTTTGGAACAGCATAATGCATTTTCTACTCGGCCCATTGACTTTTATGCCATCTAACAATACTTCCCCGCCAGACGCTTGTTCAAATCCGCCGATGATATTCAACAAGGTGCTTTTTCCGCAGCCGCTTTCCCCCAAAATGGAGATGATTTCCCCTTTTTGAACAGTAAAAGATATATTGTCTAATACTTGTACATCTTGTTTGTTCTTTTTGAAGCTTTTACTCACTTGATGAATTTGAATCATTGGTTGCCGATCCAGAACCATCCCATCCACCTCCCACCTTCAAAATCATAAATGTATATAAGATTACTTAGTTTTGTAATTTTAAGTTATTTTATTATACTTTGTAATATTTTTCAACTACCTTTAAGAATTTTTTGAAAACATCCCTTTTCATAAAAAAAGCTGGCAATAGTGATAGGGTTTGTGAACCCCATCAACCTATTGTCAGCTTTTGGCTTATTCATTTTCAGCTGGATTGCTGACCGGAACGACTGCAATTTTATTTACCCGCTCCCCGGTTCTTTTTGAATAATATCCAATTTCTATCTCATCGCCTGTTTCTTCATCAACAATTTTTTTATAGCATTTTTTTAAATGTTTGCTTCCCCATATAATGAAGGCATTAAAAACATCCTCCAAATCTTTTCCGCTGTCCGTCAATTTATAGCAATAGCGGGGTGGGTGCTCCGAATATAATTCGGTTTCCACGATTCCTTGTTGTTCCAAATATTTCAGCCTCTCAGATAAAAGATTGGAAGAAATGCCCTTTAGCCCTTTTTTGATCTCGTTGAATAACGTATGTCCTGATAAAATTTCGTGAATAATCAGCAGCGTCCATCTGTCGCCGATGATATTCAGCGATTGTGCAATATTGCAAGGAATATCGTATCGAGTTTTTGTTTCCATATTCAGCCTACCTCCGTTTTCCCAGTTTAACATAAAAATTATTTTATATACAAAGTTGATTTTTTTAACTAAGTATAATATTATAACCTTACCGGAAAACTAAAATTTAAATTTAAGCGAGGGGTTTATTAATGGGATTATATTTAGTTGAATCTTCCTTAAAAGGAATTGTATCTACAAAAGAAGAATTGAATCAGACTACAAAGTCACTGCAGGAAAAATTGGCAGCAAACAATGCGTCTTTAATTGAACTGCAAGTATCAAAAGATTTCACTCGTGCATTTTTTATCTTTGAAGGCGAAAAACGCGCCGATTTTACTGATGTGTTAAGAGAATTTTCCATCCCGGTTCAACTTGTCAAACCAGTCCGCCTGGTTGGTAAAGACTTGGAAGAAGTAAAGAAAAGCAATGAAGTTGTCAACTACTTAGTTGAATGGAATATCCCGGAAGATATTACGATGGAGCAATACCTTGCCAGAAAACAGAAAAACTCTGTGCATTATCAGGAAGTGCCGGAAGTGAAATTCTCAAGAACTTATGTATGTGAAGATATGACAAAATGCTTATGCTTCTACGATGCGCCGGATGAAGAAGCTGTAAAACGCGCCCGCAAAGCCGTTCAAACACCGATCGATTCCATTACAGAAATTTTGCCTAACGAGTAAATGTTTTGCCCAACCTTTCCAAGTAGCAAACCAATCAATGGTTTTGCTACTTTTTTTAATTTTCAGTTGTTTTTTTATACAAGGTATAATAAAATAACTTTAAACTTACTAAACTAGTCTGAATTATTTGTTTTATTATAATTTATTTTACCTTCAATGGAAAGGGTTGTAGAGGTGAAAGCCATTGACGAAAAGCTTAGCGGAAAAACCGTTGCTGGAAAGCATCATCGAACAAAAGTTGAAGCCTTTTGTAAAGAAAATTGATACAGAAGGCTATTACGCAAGGGATTATTTGCTGGAGCTCGGAAAAGAAGGATTTTTCCGGTCGGAAGGCAAAACGGAAACAGAATACCTTTTAAAAGAAATGAAGTTGGTGGAAGAAACGGCGAAAGTTTGTATGACTACGGCATTTTGCCTTTGGTGTCACCTTGCCGGATTAACGTATGTGCGAAATACAAACAATGCGACCATCAAAAACCGCTTACTGCCGTTGTTTGAAAATGGAGAACTTTTGGCTGCCACAGGCTTATCCAATCCAATGAAATATTATGCCGGGCTCGAAAAATTGCATTTACGTGCTGAGGAAACGGACGGAGGTTACATCCTTTCCGGCGTTCTTCCGGCTGTTTCAAATTTGGAGGAGAGCCATTGGTTTGGTACCATTGCGAGCGTCAGTGAAAGTAAACGGGTGATGTTTTTTGTTCCATGCAATGCCAAAGGGCTAACACTCAAAGAAAAGGCTGGTTATTTAGGCGTAAATGGAAGCGCCACTTATGCTTGTCAATTCGATCAAGTATTTATTCAAAATGAGTATGTGCTTGCGGAAAATGCCGACGAGTTTGTCGAGCTGATTCGTCCGAAATTCATTCTATACCAAATCCCATTGGGCATCGGTATCATGAAAGCTTCTACTGATTCCATTCATAAAGTGAAATCAAGACAAAATGGGTGCAATCAATTCTTGCCGACACAAGCAAGTGATATTGAAGAAACCATCCATCAAATTGAAGAAAAACTCGAGCAATTATTGAAAAAAGATTCTCTACACTGGAAAGAAATCGCAAAAATCCGCTTGGAAACGACCTATTCAACATTGGAAGCTACACAAGCAAGTATGCTTCATAACGGAAGCGCCGGGTATTTGCAATGTTGCGACCCTTCCCGCCGATTGCGCGAAGCCTATTTCTTTGCAAATTTGACACCAACCATCAAACACCTGGAAAAAGTTCTTTCTAACTAATACCCAATTGTAAGGGGCTGTCCAGAAAGTTGAACACTTTCTGAACAGCCTTAGTAATATTCTCTTAAAAACTTTCCCTGCGGTGGTCACAAAACGCGCCTCCTCGTCGCAATTTATCTGCAGCAAAAACTCTAGCGACAGCCGCAATTTATCTGCGGCGAAAGCATATGCGACAGCCGCAATTTATCTGCGGCGAAAGCATATGCGACAGCCGCAAAGGGGGCGTCTCAAAATGACTTTTCAGACGCCCCCTTTAATTGATTAAAATCAATGATGCGATCGCTAATTCGTTCCAGCAAGGAAATGTGGTGACTGATGGCCAATACTCCGATATTCCGCTCTTTTACAAGCCGAATGAGAGCATGCCATATTTGCGCCTGTGTAATGGCGTCGAACATGCTGGTAATTTCATCGGCAATAATATACCGGGTATCGGGATGAAAGGCGCGGGCAATGCAAAACCTTTGCAGCTCGCCGCCAGAAAGTTCGTGAGCTCTGCGATTGAGCCACTCCTCTTTAATGCCAAGGATAGAGGGGATATCTTGATCCAATTCTTTTGCTTCTTCAAATATTTTGGAAAGCTTCCATTTAGGATTGATAGCCTGTTCAGGATGCTGCCAAATCAACTGCACTGGGTACACTTCTGAATGATTGCTCTTTTCACCATCCACTAGAACTTCCCCTTCCATAGGCGAAAGATAGTTTGCCATAATTTTCGCTAGGGTTGTTTTCCCCGATCCGCTTTTTCCGTATATGCCGATAATTTCTCCCCGTTCAATGGATAAATGGATGTTTCGAAACAGCCAATTTGAACGATTGTAATAAAAACCAATATTTTTACATTCCAGCATAGAAGCACCTAACCATTTCGTCATGACTAATCTCTTTTAATAACGGCTTTTCTATTTTGCATTTTTTCGTTGCTTTCGGACATTGCTTTGCAAAGGAACAACCGGTCAATTTTTCAGTAGCGGAAGGTTGGGTGCTATCAATGGCGATAAACCCGTTTTGCGGCAATGCATTCCACAATGCCCTGGAATATGGGTGGCGGAATTTCCCGCCTTTTTTCAAATGTTTTTTGTCAACCACTTCAACGGTTTCCCCCGCATAGAACACGGCTATTTTATCGGCTACTTTCATTGCCGCTTCTAAATCATGGGTAATCATGATTACTCCCTTGTTGTCCTTTGCCAACATTTTTATTTGGAATAACATTTCATCTATTGATTCATAATCCAGTCCATTCGTTGGTTCATCTGCAATGATTAACTTCGCTTCACTCGCCAACGCCATGGCAATAAAAATTTTTCGAATCATCCCTCCTGAACATGCGGAAGGAATTTGATGATAAACATCTGGGTCCAGCCCTACCTTTTGGAAAATTTGCTTCACCGCTTTTTGACGATTGTTTTGTTTCATTAATGTTTTTACTTGTTTTCCTACTTTCATTAAAGGGTCTAAGGCATTGGTCATTTGTGGAATCAACAGAATATCATTGCCCCGAAGCCGTTTTCTTCGTTTCTCCGTCAACAGTTCGTTTTCGTATTTTATCATCCCATCAACAATTGAATTCTTCGGATGAATTCCTAAAATGGCGTCCGCTAACAAACTTTTGCCTGACCCACTGGCACCTACAATTGCCACTACTTCTCCATGATGAATCTTTAAATGAAAGTCTCGAATAACATATAAACGTTCCCTTGTCCATCCTTTGCCAAATCGTTCAATGGTGAGGGATAAATTTTTTACTTCCAGCAAAAGATTGTTTTGTATTTTTTCTAGTTCTTCCTGTGTTTCATGATTCAATTCATAAACATGCATGAATGAAATCCTTTCTTAATTTGGATTCAACAGTTTTCTCAAGTTATTGCCCAACGCATCAAATATCACGACCATCCCAAACAATGAAAGACCAGGAAAAACAACAAGCCACCACATGCCCATTGTTAAATATTTCATCGCCTCTGATAATATTATGCCGATAGCGGGCTGTTCCGGCGATAATCCAAACCCTAAGAAAGTAATGGCGGATTCATGCAATATGGCATGCGGAAACAACAAGATAAAGCCAACAAACAATTGGGGCGCTAGCTGCGGCAAGTAGTGATGCCGGATAATCCACATGCGGGATTTTCCCAATTTCTTAGATATATGTACATATTCCGATGATTTGATTTGCAAGATTTCCGCCCGTAACACCCTCGTCAGCGAAGGCCAATGGGTAAATGCAATCCCAATCACAATGCCTTTTACTCCCCCTCCTAGCACGAAAGCAATTAAAATTAAAGCGACGAGGTGGGGAATGCTTAAAAACAAATCGATAAGCATCGTGACAAGCGAATCAAAAAATTTATTGATCGATGAAAGCAAGCTTAATGTCAATGCAATCACTGTACTTATAACAGCTGCGAATAATCCTACCTTCCAACTTAAATGAAGCCCCAAAAGCGTTCGAAAAAACATATCGCGACCTAGCCAATCTGTCCCAAAAGGATGATCCAAGGAAGGGCTAAGATGCTTTTCACCCATATTTGCTTCGATCTGTTCTTCCCCAATCCAAAAACCACTAAGGGCAACTAGCAAAAAGAGGCATACAAGTCCGATGATTTTCCATAAGATTCGTCTTTTATAATTGGTACTGTCAAAATCAATAAAAAGATACTGATTTTTCATATCGTTTCACCATTTTTCATCCGTACATCGATGAGGTAATACAACAAATCGGCCAATAAATTGCCGATAAACACAAACAACGTACTAAATACAACGATTCCCAGCAACAGGGGAACATCACTATTCATTCCTGCTTGAACGATGGCTTGTCCCAAACCCGGATAAGAAAATACTTGTTCAGCTAAAATGGCCCCTCCAAACAATTCTCCAAATGAGGCAAAGTGCACAGAAATGGCAGGGAATAACGTATTTCGCAAACCATGTCTGGCAAAAAGCCGGAAACCTTCTTCCCCCTTTGACCGGGCAAATCGGATAAATTCACTCTCGAGAACGTCCATCACTTTTTGCCTTGTATGAAGGGTGATATTGGAAACGCCAATAATACTTAATGTCAAAGCAGGGAGAATGATATGTTTTAACCAATCCCATACCGTTACTTCTTCAGCCAACATTCCAATAGGCAGGCTTAAACCAATAGGAAACCAACCGAGCCACAAGGAAAAGACAATTAATAATAATATGCCTATCCAAAAGGCAGGTGTTGAAGCGAGGATGAAACAAAAGGATTTAATGGCTTTATCTATCATCGTTCCTTTATTCATCCCTGCAATGACTCCTAATGCATAACCAAAAATGCCAGAGATTATCCATGAAATTGCCATTAATACAAAAGAGGCCAGAAATCTTTCTTGTATTACAGCGATTACCTCTTGCCTGTATAAGAGGGAAGTGCCCAAATCCCCATGCAAAAACATATTCAACCAATTAAGAAATTGCTGTGTTTTTGATTCATCGACACCAAAATATTCAGCAAGTCGTTCCTTTTGCTCTTCGCTGACCACCATCATCTCCGCCCCGAGATAGGATTGGATGGGATCGACAGGCGAGAAGCTGACGAGTATGAAAGAGAACAAGACAACGGCAAATAGCAATATGGCAAATTTCAATGTGCGCAATAGAATAAATTTTCCTATATTCAAGAGTTGCAATGCCCTCTACCTTCTTTCCATACTCACTCTTCCCATGTCCAATCTGCAATAAATTCCGTTATCGGCCATCCGTGTCCATGGGGTTGTATCTTCTGTTCGCCTATATTCAAATGTTCATTCACAAAATATAAGTGCTGAAGATTCACCAACCAAACCCATGGAGCATCGCCCAAAGCAGAAAAGCCCGTTTCTCCATCCCATTGGGCTTTTTTCCAATATTCATTAGCTTCCTCCGGCGTTATAGCATGAATAGCCTGGTCCATATATTGGTCGACTTTTTTGTTCGAATAATAGTTAGCATTGGAATAGCCTTGGCCACGGTATTTGCTATGGTACAGGTGGTAAATTTCAATCGGGTCATGGCTTCCCCATCCCATAACGACTGGCGTTGAATGCATAACTTCCTCGATTTCGCTCCAGCTTTTGCCTTCCGTGTTGACCTCAATGCCGATTTCTTTGGCCATTTGTTTAAATGCAATGGCCAACGATTGGCGCGTTTGGTCACTGGCGGGATATACCAATGTAAAACTTGCCTTCTCTCCGTCTTTTTCAAAAATTCCATCCGCGTTTTTCCGCCATCCGGCATCCATTAAAATTTGTTCTGCCGCTTCTATATCCCCATCTTCAAAAACGGTCTCTTCATTCCACCATGGCAGTTTGTCCGCTACCGAAAAAGCAGGAGTGCCGAATCCTTCAAGAACATCTTCCACTAGCTTGTCCCTGTCAATGCCGATATTCAGCGCTTTTCGAATGGCCAGATCCGATGTAACCTCATGCCCAATTTCAATTCCTTTTTCAGCATCGTATCCCGGTTTTACGAAAGGCAGCATAATCCCCCGGTTATCTACACTATCCAAGGCGATTAACTTCATTCCAGAAATGGATTCTTTCGCTAAGTTTGGCGGAACGGATACAATATCCACCTGTCCCGCTTTTGCCGCTAAAAATGCGGCATCCTGGGATAAAAAGAGGAATGTTAATTTCTTAAAAGGAGATTTTTTTCCGTAATAATAAGGATTCTCCTCGACAATCAGCTGCTGCCCTTTATCCCATTGCACTAACTTATATGGTCCAGAGCCAATTGGATTTTCCCGATAGTTTTCAGAATAGGCATGTTTCGGTACAATTCCTAGCATTGTTAATGTGTATAAAAAGGTCGATTGGGGTCTTTCTAAAACAAATTTCACTGTTTGGGCATCAAGTTTTTCAATCTTTTTTAAGTTTTGTAAGTCCACCACTGATTGGCTGTTTTTGGCCGTTTCAAAGGTAAATATCACATCCTCGATTGTCAGCGGCTCACCGTCGGAAAACTTCACATCATCGCGAATTTTTACAGTCCACTCCAATCCATCTTCACTCACGCTATAGTCCACGGCCAAATCCGGCTGCACATTGAAATTTCGGTCCAGTGTAAGCAAGGTGCTTTGAAACAATGGGGAACCGTACCGCCCCCATCCAGTCGTTGGATCAAATCCATCGGTCGGTTCTGAGCCGATTGCCAATACTAAACTATCTTTTTTCTTGTCTGTTTCTGAGTCAGAAGCTTGGGATGCGCATGCAACCAGCAGGAAACATGCGAAAATCAGCACTGATAAAAGTAGGAATCGATTATTAACCTTCATAGTGCTCACCTTTTATTCAATGATTGTTGCTGAAAGAATGGCTGCTTGTCCCAAACTGATGCAGTTATCGCCCAATGGAACTTCATCATCATATAAAATTTCAATCTTTGAACCTTCCAATAAATCGAAAATGTCGGAAACCAGCAGACTATTATGGAACACCCCGCCGGACAATACGGCGTAATTCGTATCATATTCTTCACAAAGGGACTGAATCACATCCACAACCGCCTGGGCCAAACTGCGATGGAATCCCCTTGCAATCACTGATGGTGATTGGCCTTTCAGCTTTGATTGAATCATTTCTTCAAATAATGGGCGATAGTCTAATTCTTCACCCGTCCAAGGGAATGTGTAGACTTCTTCCACTTTGGATTGGCTGGCCAAATACTCCAATGCTATAGCCGCTTCCCCTTCAAAGGAGTTGTCCAAATGGAAACCTAGTAATGCCGCCACCGCATCATATAACCTGCCTACAGACGTTGTCGGAAATGTCCGAATATTTTTTTCCTTAATTTTCAGCGCTTTCGGGAACGGATCCGGAAGCTGCAGCCGATCAAACAAGTCTTTGTCAAAATCCCCAATAAATCCAGCTAATGCTTGAAGCGGATATGTTGCTGCGGCATCTCCGCCAATTAAAGATGCTTTTCTTAAATGGCCGTGCCGCGTAAATCCTTCCTGTACGCTTCCAACAAAGATTTCACCGCCCCAAATTTCTCCATCTTCACCAAATCCAGCACCGTCAAAAACAATGCCAACAACCCGTTCGGACAGTTTATTTTTCAATGCCAATATAGAGGCCAAATGGGCTTTATGATGTTGAACGGCGATGTGTCGATAGCCTTCTAAATTTTGGGCAAATTTAGTCGTAAAGTATTCCGGATGCAAATCATAACCGATGATGGTTTCGCTCAAGTCCACCCCATGGATGGCCAAATAATCCTTCACTGTCCGTTCAAACTTCAACTGTGTGCCATATTTCGTCATGTCACCAAGATGGTGGCTCATAACGACTTTCTGGTCTTTTACCAGCGTAATGGTGCTCTTTAAATCTGCACCTACCGTTAAAATCGGGCGGGAAGAAGGCAACGTGATATCCAACAAATTGTTATAGCCCCGGGATCTTCTAAATGGAACTGCTCCAAGTTTTGTCACTTTTAAAACCGTATCGTCAACGCTGCGCTCAATTTCACGTTCTCCTATTAATGTTGCACATTGAAAATCCTCTACTAATCTCGTTAATTGATCTTCTTTATGAATAGTAGGTTCTCCTGGATAATTGGCGCTTGTCATCACGATATAGCGGGGTGCTCCAAAATGGAAAAGCAAATGCTGCAATCCTGTATAAGGCACCATAAGGCCAATATCCGTATTATTTGGCGCCACGATGGAACTCAATTCTTCACTTTTTGATTTTGCAAGCAGAATAGGTCGCTTTTTCGATAACAAAATGGCTTCTTCTTTTTCGGATAAATGGACAATCTCCTTGGCCGCTTCTAAATCTTTAACCATAATGGCAAAGGATTTTCTTGGACGGCCTAATTTATCCCTCATTACCTGTACTGCATTTCTATTAAAGGCATCGCAAACTAAATGATAGCCTCCATTGTTTTTTACAAGAAGGATTTCCCCGGCATTCAATAGTTCAGCGACCCGACGAAACATCTCTTCGCCTTCATAGCGCTCTCCGTTTTCAGATAGGTAATAGTTTGGGCCGCATTGTGGGCAGCAATTTAATTCTGCGTGGTACCGGCGGTTTTGCGGATTTTCATATTCTTCTTTACAGGTAGGGCACATTTCCCAATCCGCCATGGTTGTATTTTGGCGTTCAAATGGAACATTTTTCATTAACGCATATCTTGGACCGCAATTAGGGCAGCCGATATATGGATATAAATAACGTTTACTTTCCGGGTCAAACAATTCTTTTAAACAATCATCGCAAATAGCAGTATCAGGTAAAAAAGTATAGGTCATTGTACGATATGGCGTTGTCATTTTTATTCCTCTCTTTCTAGGGTTAAAGATTGCTAACATATCCGTGGGAGCGGATCACCGACTAACATATCAATCGCACGCGTTCCTCCATAGGAAGAGCGGGAAAGGACAATATGGCGGTCGCTTTCAAACACTTCTCCAATGATGGCTGCCTGTTCTCCACCTGGAACTTGTTGAATGGCTTTTAATGCGGCATCGGCATATTCCTCACTAACAACAGCAATGAATTGTCCTTCGTTTGCAATATGCATAGGATCAAGACCTAGTATTTCACAAGCGCCGCGAACTTCTGGATTCACTTGGATGGCTTCTTCTTCAAGCATGATTGCCACTTTTGCATCTCTTGCTAGTTCATTTAAAGCCGTCGCCATTCCTCCACGGGTTGGATCTCGCATCCATTTTAATCCCGGTGCTGCAGCATCAATCAGTTTCGAAACAAAGGGCCAAACTGCACGGGTATCTGATTTGATATCTGCCTCTAAGTCAAGTTCTCCCCGGGCAAAGAGAATGGTGATGCCATGATCTCCAATAGGCCCTGAGAGAATGATTTTGTCTCCTTGCTTCACCCTGCCTGCTGATAAATTGACTCTTGGATCCGCCAAACCAATGCCTGCTGTTGTAATAAACAGCTTGTCCGCTTTTTGATGTTCGACCACTTTTGTATCGCCGCCTACAATGGCCACATTTGCTTTTTCCGCCGCTTCATGCATGGCTTTTATTTCAGCTTCCAATATTTCTGTTTCCAGACCCGCTTCGATGATGAAAGTTGTCACAATTGCCAGTGGTTTCGCACCGCCCATTGCAAGATCATTTACCGTTCCATTGATTGCTAGCTCTCCAATGGAACCTCCTGGAAATCTCAATGGATTCACTACAAAACTATCTGCTGTAAAAGCAATTTGGGCTTGATCGATTTGGACATAGGCCGCATCATTTAATTCACTAACATTTAAATATGGCGCTAATAGTCCCTCAATTAACCTCCTGCTTGCCTTCCCGCCGGCTCCATGGGCTAGTTGAATGGTTGGTTCTCTAAATGCGATTTTCTCTTTCAGCATGGCAACGACTCCTTTTTCCTTGATAAAATGTTATAAGCTCATGGTTGAATAGAGATGATTGTAATAAGTTGCACACGCCCCTTCAGAAGAAACCATGAGAGCGCCGACAGGATTGTCTGGCGTGCATACTTTTCCAAACAATTTGCATTGATTTGGCTTGAGCATTCCTTTTAACACCTCGCCGCATTGGGCATCTTTATTTTCTTCAATCGTGATTTTTTCAACATTAAATTGCACTTCTGCGTCCCATTTCGCAAATTCTGGCTTTAGCTTCAATGCAGAATTTTGAATCGCGCCTAATCCGCGCCATTCGAATGCTGGACGGTCTTCAAACACTTGATCTATGATTTCGAGCGCAGAAACATTGCCTCCTTCCATCACAACCCGCTTATATTGAATTTCCACTTTGGATTCCCCGTTTTTCAATTGTTTGATTAACATTAAAATGGACTGTAATAAATCCAACGGTTCAAATCCAGAAATCACAACCGGCTTCTTATATTCTTTTGCAATAATTTCATAAGGGTGGGCGCCAATGACGACTGATGCATGCCCCGGTCCTATAAAACCATCAATCCTCATATTGGGCTGATCTAATATGGATTTTAAAACCGGTACGATTTTTACATGGTTGGAATAGACGAAAAAGTTGTCGATATCCAATTCTTTTGCCTTTAACACCGTAATGGCCGTAGAAGGCGCCGTCGTTTCAAAACCGATTGCGAATAATATTATTTTTTTATCTGGATTTTTTATGGCAATGTTTAATGCATCAAGAGGCGAATAAATCATCCGCACATCTGTACCCATCGCTTTGTAGTTTAAAGGCGAGCCTTTTTTTCCGGGCACTCGCATCACATCCCCAAAAGCTGTAAAAATCACATCCGAATTTTTGGATGCAATCTCCAATCCTTCATCCACACGACCTGGAGGAAGAACACAAACAGGACAACCTGGTCCATGTATAAACTCAATATTTTTCGGCAATAATTCTTGTAAACCGAAATGGAAAATGGAATAGGTATGCCCCCCGCATGCTTCCATAATACGGAAATGGTCATCCGGCTCGATGATTCGCTCAATTTCATCTAAAGTTTTTCGGATGAGTTCAGGATTGCGAAATTCATCCACAAATCGCATTTTCATGTTTATCCCCCAATCATATCCACTTATTCAAATTGATAGCCTTTCACTTCTGCTAACGCTTCCTGTTCTTCTCCAATTTCCGCTAACAGCTGTAATTGCTCTTTCGCTTGTTCTTCACTGATTTTATTCATTGCAAATCCGACGTGGATTAACACCCAGTCATCTACTTGTACATTTTCGTGTTTGATTAAACTGATGTTGACTTTACGTCTAACACCTGAAACGTCAATCATCGCCAAATTGTCATCCAAAAGCTCAATGATTTTTCCTGGAATCGCTAAGCACATCTACAATCCCCCCATTCCCGGTTCTAATCCACACTTTTTGATTTTCTATTCGGACAGGAAACGGTTCTAATTGAATATATGGGACAGTTATACATTCCCCATTGGTTAAGTCAAAGCGAAACGTTTCGTCATGCCCGATTAAAAACATATTTCCTTCTTGCTCAACTGCCTCTTGTGAAAAAGGGATTCCTTTATGAGGGCATCGATTTCGGTAAGCCATTACTTTGTTATCAATAATAATGAGCAACACATCTATGCCATCAATCGAGATGTAATAGGGTTTATTCTCTTGAAGCTCTTTGATATTTGGCCCTTCTCTCCAACATGAATCTAATAAGCTCCCCTCGTCCACTTGTTGATGAAATGGCATAAAGCCCGGAGATAACTCGTTCACCATCTCAACTCTTTCAATTTCCGGAACCCGAGTTTTGATGGCTTCTTCCACTACACTTTTTAATGTCACCGCCGATAAGGAACACCCCGAACAAGCTCCTTGCATTCGTACATAGACCACATTGTCTTCTATTTTCTCTAATTCAATATTGCCGCCGTGGGAGTTTAAATAAGGCCGAATCTCTTCCATAACCGCTGCGACTTTTGTATATAAGTTTTGTTTAATAATTCCATGCAATAAAAGCATCGTATAGACAGAAGGGTCTTCAATCGCCTCCATCATCAACCTTTTTCCTTCATCCGTTGAGCGCACAATTTTGACTAGCTTTCTTAGGGCATCTTCATGAAAAGCTTCTATGGCTTTTTTTAACTCCATGATTTTTTTCAGTTGATAGTCCGCAAAATCCATGTCCCGTATCTCTCTTAAAATTTGATCGATCCGCCCTGTCAAATCCTCTACACTTCTCGATGGTGTTTTCAAAAGGTTCACCCCCCAAAAGCTACATGCTGTTCAAGCAATTCCTCTGCCTTTTGTTTTAACAGCTCCCCAAACACTTCTTTTGCCATCTTCTTGATAATTTCTTCCACCGTTAACGCTTGTTGAGGCAATAATTCTAAGTTATAACGCCTTTTTGATAATGCTTGCAAGATAAAACAAGAACCAGCAGTATTATCAAGTAAAAATTCCTCAAAAAAAGCATTGATGAATTTATCCAGCCATATCCCGTTGCCATAAGGGTCTGTACGCAGCAGGCGCAAAGCTTTTTCTGCACCTTCCGACCGTTGAACGGCCCGCTCTACCAATCGCTCTGTTGCTATTTGCAGCAATGTATTAAAATATTGTTTTTCATAATCGCTCACTAGCTTCCCCCCGCTACTGTTTGGAAAGTTCTTCTTGTTTCATCCTGATTTCCTGCAACATATCCTCCACAACTTTTGCAGATTCCTTATCACCAAGCTCTTTAAAAATTTGTTTTGCTTCGGTTAGTTTTGGGACCGCGCTGGAGAACGCGCCCAGATGAGAGAGGGCTGTACCTTGATTTGCGACAAGCCGTGCATAGCCATGAGGATCTGTTTCCTTCCTGCGCACTTTTAACACATCTTCATAAAGCGCCACAGCTTCCCATAAGTTATCTTCAATGTGGGAAGACTTAGCATATTGCAATGCATTGGCTAAATTAATTGTTGCACTGCACCATAAATCCCTATGGATCTCTTTATCCAGATAACGCAATGCTTCCCGAAGCGACTGAATCGCCATTGCATTTTTTAATTGATAATTATGGGCATTGGGCGGCATCGCTATATAAGACAAAGCTAAATTCATATGAATCATGGCGTAGTTTTCAGGATATTGATCTTTCCTGAACGTTTTTAATGCTTTGTTATAGCATTTGATGGCTTCCTGATAATAGGTTTTATTGCCATCTGCTAATTCCTGATAAGCTGTTCCTAGCTGAAAAGTCAATTCTGCACGCATATCTTCAAAAGGCGATTGTTCGATTAGTTTTAATGCTGTTTTATATAACTCAATTAACTGCTTGTCTACCATTCCTAATGATTGTTTCGTTGAAGCCGCTTCACTTAGCAGCCTTGCTGAAAAAATCGGTGAAATATCCTGGACAGCTTGAGCAGCTTCTTCTAATAGTTCAATTCCTTTTATCCAGTTGTTCTGTTGAAAAGCATCATACGCATGGGTTGCTAAAATGAAAGCGCGAATTTCGCCAACTGTTTTGTCTTCATAGCAGGGAGGTTCTTGCTTCATATTGAAACGCCAGGCAACTGCATCTAAAAGCAAAAGCAAATCTTCTTCCAACATGGATTTTGCTTTTTCGTAATATTCTTTCTCTGGATATAAAATAAATCGATTAAAATGGCCTTCCGGTGTTTCAGGCAATAACTCCTCTACTCTCTCAACCGGTTCTCCTTCAATTGCAGCTAAAAAAAATTGCCATTCTTTCGGACAAGGTTTTGGCATAAAACCTTGCAGTAAAGAAGGCATAATGGTATCCGCATGATCAATGGGAGGCAATAAAAAGAATCCTGCTGTACCTGGAAATACACCAATTGGCTGACGTTTTAACATTTTGACACTCCCCTTCCATCCAATCCACTACAAAATTTCGCTTATCAATAAGTGGGGGGATCTCGGGTATTCCCGTTCCAATGACGGGAAATTGTCCGAGCATACCCTCAAAGATTTTCTATGCCAAAAAACATCGGGCAATCTTACGTTATATAAAGTGGTATCCGAAGCGCCAATGCTTCTTCATCCCACTGGACGTCACGCATACCATAGTCCACATCTTCCGGCAAAAGTTCGGAAAGCAATACAGAACGGTCTCCTTTGGCATTGCGATATTTTAAAATTAACCCGCCAGCTCCTACATAATTCACTGGCATGATCAGCAGTTCTTTTCCTTTCAAAAGGGCGATCACTGCCCCAGTCGTAAAATACTGTTGTGCAATTTCTGCAGGGATATGTAAATAGCCACTCTCAGTTATTTGACACTTCAATTTCTTCACCTGATACTTTCCGAATGATTTTTTTGGCTAGTTTGTTTACACTTTCATCCACTGCTGGCGAAAGCCCCGTACCGTAAGATAAATCCTGAGCTTCAATTAAATAGACCGTTACTTTTTTTGGAAAGTCATTTTTCAAAAGCCATTTTCCCATGGCAATGGCATGATTCCAGCGAAAATCATGCAAGTTGATATTCTCTAACGGCGTTTCCTCCACTTCCTCACCGGGTATTTCAAACACCGTCCCCGGTTCAGCTCCTGTTGTGCAAGCATCAATAATGATCAATTCTTCAGCTTTTCCGATTTGGAATACGACATCCATTCCCGCCGTTCCTCCATCCGCTAAGCGCACATGCGAAGGAACACCTAAATCCCATAATTTTCGTATTAAAATCGGACCAACTCCATCGTCTTTTCGAATCAAATTACCGCAGCCTATAATTGTAATCATGCTGTCCCCCATTAATGATTACTTTTATGAATAAATTAGAGGGCTTATGAGAAAAGTGCCCTCTAATAGTTTTGTTTGCATTTAATGCATCTCTAACTTTTAAAAATTCGTTACACGATACTTTGCTAATTGTTTATTCGTTTTTGCATCATATGCATGGACTGTACATACAAGGCAAGAGTCGTAGCCTTGTGCAATATGTGCCAGCTCGATCGGATCTTCCGGATTTTTAATTGGTGTGCCGATTAATGCCGTTTCGATTGGTCCTCTTTGGCCAAAGCGGTCACGTGGTCCAATATTCCATGCAGTCGGTGTAATAATTTGATACTTTTCAATTTTTCCGTCCTTCACTTGAATCCAATCGGCTAAAAATCCTCGCGCTGCTTCCGTTGCTCCAAAACCTCTTCCTTCAATTAATTCGCCTGGTTTTATATAGAATTTCTCATTCAAGTCAATTTGCTTTAACCAATTTTGTACATAACGAATATATTTTGGTGCTTCATGGAATCGAGCTAACACGCGAACCATCACGCTTGGTCCAATTTCTTTTACAATGTTGTAAATCAATGGATCATAATCTTGCCAATCTTCCGCGCCTTCCCGAGCAACCATCAATTGTCTTGCAAGCGGTCCAACTTCTAACGGCGTCTCTTCTCCGTTATCCAATAAATAGCGTGGAGCTTTTGCAAACGTATATTTTCCTTGTTTTAGCCCTTCTTCTGGATCAAGTGGATTTGTAAATCCTTCAAATGGATGGTATGAACCCGTTCCTTCATAGAAGGAATGTGTGTGATCTTCGCGAACTCGGGCTTGGTCAAAATCATAGAAATTCTCACCATCGTATACACCAGAACGGGCAATCAATGCACTATTTCTTGATTCAATTGTTGGATGCATAAATTTCTCAGGATGCGGGAAACTTCCAGCAGCCAAATATTTGCCTGGTCCAGCTCCATATTTATCTAATCCGATTTCTTGGCTGTAACGAATAAACAATCCTAAATCGGATTCATAATGCTCTTCTTTTTCTTCCAACCACTCAAGCACATCGGACCAAGTTTTGTTTTGGAGCCATCTTTCCATTGAACAGCCAAGTAAAACATCTTCCAGCCAATTTTTCCGGAAATATCCCAAAATGGAGATGGAACGTGTCACATCTGATAAAGTTGGAGCACACATCACCCCACCAGGAATCATAAAGCTGGAATGTGGCCATTGCCCTCCAAATATTGCATAAATTTCCACCGGCTTTGCTGAAAGAATGACTCCTTTTTCATAGTTCACTCCAACAAACGGTGCCCATCTTCTCGTTACCTCTTCATATAAGGAAGAAGATTGATAGTTTTTATGCGTTAACCCAATGGCAAACAATGCGTAGAACCATCGTGGAATACTTTGAAGTGTTTCCACCGCTTGTGCGATATTTCTTATCAAAGTGGCATTTGGTGGCACTTCAGTATGAAATGCCGTATCCAACGCATAGGCAGATTTTGTCAAGTGGCTTCCGCCGCAAATTCCGCAAATTCTTGGCGTCATGATGAGGCCAGCTTGAGGGTCTTTTCCAATTAATATTTTTTCGAATCCCCTAAACATTGTCGCTTCTGTCCAAGCATCTACCACCACACCATCTTCAATTTTTACTTTGACGTCTAAATCCCCTTCTACACGACCTAACGAAGGTACCTTAATTGTTTGCTGTGCCAAATTCTCCCCTCCTTAATTTTTACAACCCTTCCAATTATCACGGTACAAACATATCTTCTTTTGCCCATTTAGGCGCTACTGTGCGCGCGATGGCAGCATGCGTTGAATAGCTTAGTGAATCCATACCTGTAGGCACTTCTTTTGGAATTGTTCCCAAGATTTTTTGCGTTTTAAATACAGTTCCCGGCGCAAGATCAAAGAATGGGAATTGCGGCTCTGTACATCCGATGCACGGCATGCCTGCTCTTGTCTTAGAAGATTGTCGGTTCCATAAAATGCGGTTACAAGATGAACGAGTCATTGGACCGCGGCAGCCTTGTTCGTAAAAGAGGCAGCCTTTTCTCGTTCCTTGACCAAACTCTTCCACCGGTTCTTTATATTCATAATATTGAACGCGTGTACAGCCGGTTTGCGTAAAGGTTTTAAAAAATGTTTCAGGGCGGTGATATTCATCCAGTGTAATATCAGAAGTTCTGCCCGTTGCAATCGCTACAAGTATTTGCGTTACCCAGTCCGGATGGGCAGGGCAGCCTGGAATGTTGATTACCGGCAAACCTGCTTTGGAACGGAACTCTGATGTTAAAAAGCCGCCTGGTTTATCTTTAAAGAATTGCAATCCCGTTGATTCGGATGGATTCGGGCTTGTTGCTGGAATTCCACCCCAACATGCACAATCACCAATAGCCACAACAAATTTGGCTTTATGGGCTAAATCATAAATCCAATCTTTTTTAGGGCGTTCAAATAACGTATCGAAGCGGCCTGTTCCATTCGGACCTTGAATGACGGTGCCTTCCACTACTAAAATGTCTAATTCCGTACGTTCTTCAATGATGTCGTCTAAAATTTCTTTCACCTGGTTTCCAAATTCCATTGAAACTGAATGATGATAAAGAATATTGATGCCAAAGTCCGTTACTAAATCAATCACGGTAGGTTCATCTGCATTTAAAAAGGATTGTGTGTTTCCATTGCAGGCTCCTCCATGAATCCAAAAGACATTTACCATTACCTCTTCACACCTCCATTTTTTTAAAAGCTTTCATTTTTTCTTCTATTAAGAAATCCATCCATTGATTAATTCCTATATCTTTTTTTGCTGATACTTCAAAAACTTTCATATTCGGTCTAGATTGATAGATGGATTGATAAAATGATTCTTTATTAAAATCCACCGCTTCTAGCAAATCTATTTTTGTAAGAATGGCAATGTCGGCGCTGTTGACGATTGTCGGATATTTTTCGGGTTTATCTTCGCCTTCCGTTGTAGAGAATAAGACAACCCGTAAATTTTCACCTAAGTCATAACTGGAAGGGCAAACTAAATTTCCAACATTTTCAATAAATAAAAAATCCAGCTGATTTAGATCCCAATTTTTTATGGAATCTTCAATCATTTGGGCTTCCAGATGACAAACTGTTCCTGTTGTTATTTGTTTTACTTTTGCTCCGCTTTGTTCTAGGCGATGGGCATCATTCTCTGTTGCCAAATCTCCTACTAAAGCTGCCACATTAAATTTTTGGCTAAGCCGTGCCAATACTTCCGTCAGCAATGTTGTTTTTCCGGAACCAGGGCTTGAAACTATATTGACAACGTAAACTTGCTGTTCTTGGAAGCGCTTTCTTAATTCTCGAGCTAAAATATCATTTTTCTTCAACACATTCTCTCTTATTTTAACGATGCGAGGCTGCTCAATAGCTTGGCTCAATATTAACCACCTACTAGTTCATATAATTCGATTTCTTTTCCCTCTAAAATCTGATCCGTTCCAATGCTGCATTTCGGGCATTTGACTGGAACTGGCTTCTTTAGCACATACTCTTTTTCACATTGTGGACAATAGATTTTTAATGGAATTTCATCAATAATTAAGCGGGCTCCTTCAATGATGGTTCCTTCTGTTGCAATATCAAAAGAAAACTCCAATGCTTCTTTGACTACACCAGAAAATACCCCTAACTTTAAGCGAAGGGCTTCCACTTTTTTTAAATGATTTTGTTCTGCAGTCTCTACTGCTAATTGCACTAGACTATATGCAATAGACAGTTCATGCATTCTTAAGCTCCTTTGAAAATATTTTTGCGAAGTTCAAAACAAAATGGATAGCAGGCTGTATTTCTGGACTTGTCAGTTCTTTCAACAATACAAAAATGCCGGAGCTGCCTGAAACATTGTAATTTTCTTTGGAAGCAGCTTCTGATACAGAACCGCATAAATTGCTTACTAATTTAAGCGTTCTTTCATTCAGTAAGGTTTCTTCAATTTTCTTGAATTCTTCAGTGTTAATTAGACTTTGAATACGCATTAAAGTATCGACGCTTTTTTTCAAATTACTAATGAAATTGTTTTTTGGTAATTCCTCTCGCAAAGCCAAAATTAACCTGTTAATAGAATCCGCCATCTCTGGACTGCGGGAAATAAATTGCTCAATGACGCTAAATAATTCGTTAAATTTTTCGAGATTATCAAGCAGGGTAATTAATTGGGCAATGGTCTCTGGCTCTGACAGCTTATTCATTAAAACAGCTTCACTATTCATTGTTACCACATTGTTTTGGCTGCTCAATTTTCCACCTCCTCTTTTGCTAGCTTATGAATCTATGAAAAAAATTTAATTGAACACACGTTTTTTTCAAAATAACCTTTTTGGAGAACCGAATTTATATTAATATAAAGAATTGAAATAATCTTCTGAAAATTAAATTTAACTAATACATAACATAATCTCCTTGTTTTTGTCAAATGTATTTTTTCCTAAAGTTTCCTGAAATACAATCGGCTGCGGCATTCTTGCTTTGCAATATCCGGAATAATAGGGGGTCTGGCTGCACGTTATACATGATCAGCGCACCCATTAATATAGCTGTAGTACCGGATCCTGGAATGCCTAATGTTAATAGAGGAATCATTGCGCCACAAGAAGCTGCATTATTTGCTGACTCTGGCGCAGCCACTCCCGCAATATACCCTTTTCCTAATTTGTCTCGTTTTTTATTCACTTTCTTTTCAAGGGAATAGGCAAAAAACGAAGATAACGTTGCTCCTGCACCTGGAAGTACGCCTAATAAAAATCCTAAAATCGAACCCCGCGCAATAGGAGCTGCACTATCCTTCATTTCTTCTTTCGTCGGGATAATTCGATTGATTTTGGAAATTTCCTCTTGTTTATAATCTTTTTCCAAAATAGTTTTAAATACCTCACCTAATGCAAATAATCCTACTGCTACAGTTAAAAACTCTATTCCGCTGTATAGTACGGACTGGTTATATGTAAATCTTGCAACCCCAGTCACCACATCAATTCCAATGGTTGTTGATGGTAATTAATTTTTGGCTCTTACGCAATCTTGGTGATAGGGAGGGAGTAATTGAGAAAATCAGTGTGCAAATAGAATTTTTTAGCTTCTCATTCTCAATTATCTCGACTTTTCACCAAAAGAACGTAAGAACCATTTTTTAATTGCCAAAAACATTTATTGCAAATTTTCCGAAAATATATTATGTTAAAGAAAGAATTATAATAAAGGAGGCTGCTACATGAAAGCTCTAGTCTATGAAGGTCCAGGAAAAAAAGCATTGAGAGAAGTGGAAAAACCGGAAATTATAAAAGACAGTGACGCAATCGTAAGACTCGTCAAGACAACCATCTGCGGTACAGACTTGCACATTTTAAGCGGAGATGTGCCGGCGGTAAAAGAAGGGACCATTTTGGGGCACGAAGGAGTAGGAATCGTAGAGGAAGTCGGATCCGGAGTAAAAAACTTCAAACCAGGGGATAAGGTTATCATTTCCTGTATTACGTCTTGCGGAAGCTGCCATTATTGTAAACAATCCCTTTACGCCCATTGCGAAGATGGAGGTTGGATTTTAGGGCATTTGATCAACGGCACCCAGGCTGAATATGTGCGCATTCCCCATGCCGATAATTCCTTGTACCATATCCCGAAAGGAATTTCCGATCAGGCAGCTGTTTTGATTTCAGATATTTTGCCAACAGGATTCGAAATCGGCGTGCTGAATGGACAAGTGAAGCCGGGGGACACGGTCGCGATTATCGGTGCCGGACCAATTGGTATGTCCGCTTTAATTACTTCCCAGTTTTATTCTCCTGGAAAAATCATTATGATCGATTTGGATGATAACCGTTTAGAAGCGTCAAAAAAATTTGGTGCCACAGATACTGTCAACTCCCAAAATGCAGAATCGGCAATTCAACAAATCCTGGAACTTACGGATGGACGTGGAGTAGATGTAGCAATTGAAGCGGCCGGTTTCCCTTCAACTTTTGACATCTGCCAAAAAATTCTTGCCCCGGGCGGCCATCTTGCAAATGCTGGGGTGCATGGCAAACCAGTCGAACTGGAACTTCAAAATTTGTGGATCCGAAATGTGACCATTACAACGGGACTTGTTTCAACAAGCTCAACTCCGATGCTGTTGAAAACCCTTTCAAGCGGAAAAATCAAGGTGGAAGAGTTGATCACCCACGCCTTCAAATTTGAAAACATTCTCGATGCTTACGACACTTTCCAAAACGCCTCCAAAGAAAAAGCATTGAAAGTCATTATTGATTTTGAATAAACGGCTCTATAATATTTGGTGTTGGTGAGTAAAAACCAGCACCAATTTTTTTGAACAAAAAATGAGACAGTGACAAAACTCTGGTAAAATGTAATCGCCAAAACACATTTTCCAAAGGAGTTGCGTCACATGTCTCACCATCATTCTATACGAAACCTACTCAATATAAAAGACAAAAATATCACATTTGATGAAAATTTTTGTTCTACCGAAACGATCAAAAAAGTAAAAGCGAAAGTCTTTCAAGGGACGTTAACGTATCAATCAAAAGCTTGTTATGCTTGTGGCCATGTCTTCGATGATCAAATCATTAAACACGGTTTTAAAACGTCTCTCATTAAAATGCCTAGTGTTTCAGGTTTTCATACCTATTTAAAATTGCGTAAACAGCGTTATTTCTGTAAACATTGTCATTCCACGTTTACTTGAAAAACGAGCGTCGTGGCTAAAAACTGTTGCATTTCCAACAATACCAAAGTATCGATTGCTTTAAACGCCAAAGATAAAATCTCCTTCGTTTGCGCTCATGAGTTAGGCCACGCAGTATTACACCACGATGCAAACACTCCTTTTCTAAAAAGAAAAACATTATTCTCGACCGAAAGAATCGAAATAGAAGCCAACAAATTCGCCGTTGAGCTACTCATGCCGGACGACTTTATGAGAGAATATAGTCACCTCACCATTTACGAAATTGCGATGATGGCTAATGTGCCCCGAGAAGTTGTGCATTTAAAAAGATTTAACAACTTATATCTTCAATAGAATTTAACAACACGAAGCGATACCAAGTTCTGGAGTCGTATTTATTTTTATTTGTTAGTTATAGAAATTGATTTTCTATTAAAATATAAAACTATTAGAAAGGAATGTTTTAAGTGTTTGGATTATTTATGTTGATATTTACCGTTTCTTTTATTGTCCTTATTGTTGGTTTGATTAGTCCAAGATTGATATTGAGAAAAAGTGAAAATCCTACTAGGAAAGGTATTTTAAAATATGTAGGTAGCATATTTATCATTTCATTTATTCTAGCGACGATTACTGCTCCAACAGCAGAAAAAGTTTCGAATGACAATGTATCATTAAATGAAGAGGTTGAAGATGAACTCGAAACTGCAACCGATGACGAAAGTAAGGATAACGATTTATCAGATATCTTGGAATTTACTGGTAGTATGACAGCTACAGCTTCAGAAGGAAAAATCACTGTAAATATCGAAACTAATGCGTTAGATGGAGCGCTATTTGAAGTTAGTATAATAGATGGAAATTTTAACGTAAAAAGTGACTTTTTAGAGGTGAAAGACGGCAAGATCGTCCATGACTTTGAAATACCACCTGAATGGGGTCCTGCATATTTTGCTTATAATGCAATGTTTAGATTTAATCTTGATGAACATCCACAACCACAGCACATTAAAGATGTGTACGGCGGAGTTGGAGAAAATTTAACAGGTAATCTAACATCAGAAAATAATTTAAATGGAAAAAATGCTACCATAGAAGGTGGTACAGTAGCGTATCCAAGTGAAGAAGCTGTCAAATCGCATATTGATAATGAATTTAATAACGTTATTGCAGAAATGATTTCTGTATCTGAAGGAGTGCTTATTGATATTAGACCTATGTCTGGGGATGACTGGGGAATTGTCGATGTAATTGTTAGCGATGTTTGGTACTATACACCAGAACACGAGAAAGAAAGATTTGCTGAATCTGTGGGTACAGCTGTTGAAAAAGTAGTTATAAACTCAGGAAAAGCTGACGGATCCGTAATGGTTTACTTCAAAGATGGATATGGAAAGGAACTTGCTACACCTAAAATTCTAGGTGGTTATAAAATCCAAAGATAATAATATCGTTTAATTGCCCGTTTTCTTTCTGGCAATTCTTATAATTTAAAACAGAACATACATTCTAGGTTGGTATAATAGATGAAACTTCCAAACGGATACGGATCTGTTTTCAAGCTTTCTGGGAGAAGAAGAAGGCCGTGGGCTGTAAGAGTTACCACAGGATGGACGGATGACGGGAAACAAAAATACGAATACTTGGGTTACTACAAAACTAGACCGAAAGCGATGATGGCGTTGGCCGAGTACAATAAAAATCCATTCGATTTATCAGCTGGAAAGATTACATTTAAAGAGGTTTATGAAAGATTTAAAAAAGAGAGATTCCCTAAAATGTCGAAATCGAGTCAGAGTGGCTACACTATGGCTTATAATCGGTCTAAATCTTTACATGACATGAAATTCATCGACATCAGAAAATCGCACATGCAGGAAGTTATAGACAACTGCGATAAATCCCACGGAACAAAACGAAAGATAAAAATCTTATACAACCAATTATATAAATACGCCATGGAAAACGACCTCACTCATAAAGATTATGCAAGGTTTGTTGAGCTTCCGAGGAACAATACTAAAAGTTCAAGAAAACCATTCACTTTGGATGAGATTAACAAACTGTGGGAACACGTTGATAGGTTGGATTTTATCGACACGGTATTGATTATGATATACACAGGTCTCCGCCCAGGAGAGCTTGTTGAGATTAAAAACGAAAATATCCGTTTAGAAGAAAGATGCTTTAGGGGCGGCTTCAAAACTGAAGCAGGAACGAATAGGGTCATTCCCATTCATAAAAAGATACTTCATCTAATTGAAGCGAGGATGAATCCCAAGCATGAATATCTAGTCACCAATCACGAAGGAAATAAAATGAGTTACTACGTCTACTATCATGAAAGATGGAAGAAGATCATGGAGCAATTAGAGCTTGACCATAGACCTCACGACTGCAGGCATACATTCGCCACGTTGATGGACAACGCTGGAGCAAACAAGCTATCAATTAGAAGAATTATGGGTCACGCAGGAAAAGACATCACGGATAATGTATATACTCACAAGGACATTGAGCAGCTGCTTATAGCGATAGACACGCTTAAGTAAGCTGTCTTTCTTTTAAAAAAGTTTGTATACTACCTGTATATTTCATGTATATTACGTGTGCGAATTTGGACGATTTCACAGCACCTCATAAAATAAGAACCCCCCCAACCATAAGTGGTTGAGGGTTTCGTAAATGATAAAATCTTAACGTTTTGAGAATTGTGGTGCGCGACGAGCGCCTTTGAGACCGTATTTTTTACGTTCTTTCATACGTGGGTCACGAGTTAGTAAACCTGCTTGTTTTAAAGTTGAACGGAAATCTGGGTCAACTTGAAGCAACGCACGAGCGATACCGTGGCGGATAGCGCCAGCTTGACCAGTAAAACCGCCGCCTTGCACGTTTACTAATACATCGTAACTACCTAAAGTTTGAGTTAATTTTAATGGTTGTTTAATTACTTCACGTAATGTTTCAAATGGAATATATTCTTCTACATCACGTTTGTTGATGATGATTTTGCCTTCGCCAGGTACTAAACGTACACGAGCTACAGCACTTTTACGACGACCTGTGCCAGTATATTGAACTTGTGCCAAGTGAATATCCTCCTCTAATTAATTATCCGCGAAGCTCATAGCTTTCTGGTTTTTGTGCAGCATGTGGATGTTCTGGTCCTGCATAAACATGAAGTTTTTTGAACATTTTGCGTCCTAAAGAGTTTTTAGGAAGCATGCCTTTTACTGCAAGTTCAATCATTCTTGTTGGATTTTTTTCAAGCATTTCGCCTGCTGTACGTTTTTTCAAACCGCCAGGATGAAGTGAGTGACGGTAGTAAATTTTATCAGTTAATTTTTTACCTGTTAATTGGATTTTTTCAGCATTAATTACGATGACATGATCACCAGTGTCAACGTGTGGTGTATAAATTGGTTTATGTTTACCGCGTAAAATAGCCGCAACTTCGGAAGCTAAACGCCCAAGCGTTTTGCCTTCTGCGTCAACCACTAACCATTTACGCTCTACTTCATGACCTTTCGCCATAAATGTTGTACGCATGTATATATCCTCCTAATCGATTTCATGAACCGTTAATTTTCCATTTTCACACTAATAAGATTCGGGGCTTATAAGTGGAATGAAAATACCGTATCTTATAATATTATAGATTAAAGCAATAGTCAAGAAAAATGTTATACACAAGGGTAAGTTGTTTTCTATTCATAAAACACTTTTTCTAAATACAATCCGTGGGGGGGAGCGGTCGTGCCAGCCATTTCACGATTTTTGGATTCCAGTATATCCTTGATGGACTCCGGCTCCCTTTTTCCGATTCCCACTTCCCATAATGTGCCTGCGATGATGCGCACCATATTATATAAAAAACCGTTTCCTTCGATCACCATATGAAGTTCCTGATCATGCCACTCGAACTTAAGGGAATAAATGGTGCGTACTTTATCCTCCACTGGCGTGCTCGCTGCACAAAAGCTCGTAAAGTCGTGGGTGCCAATCATATACTCTGCACCTTTCGCCATTTTTCCTACGTCCGGTTTTCTTCCTTTCGTTTCAACCGTATAGTGTCTTTTGAATGGACTTTGCACTTCCTCACAGTTCCATTTATATCGATAGCGTTTCCCTTTTGCACTGAAACGGGCATGGAAATCCGGCGAAACTTCTTCCATCTCTAAAATGCGGACATCTCCAGGAAGCTGCGCATTCAACGCAATTTTATAATTTTCACTTGGAATGGAGAGAGGCGTGTCAAAATGTATAACTTGTCCCGTCGCATGCACCCGCGCATCTGTACGCCCGCTGGCAAAGATGCGCACCTGTTCTCCCTTATGCATGGCTGTCAACACCTTTTCTATTTCTGACTGCACTGTGCGCTTTCCCGGCTGCGCTTGATAGCCGGAAAAGTTAGTGCCGTCATAAGAAATAACTGCTTTCATTCGTCGCAAATACATCACCCTTTTCTAACTGCGGAAGTATACTAAAAGGGCCGTTATGAAAACTAGCGCAAAGATGCAAATCGTATCTTTCGCATCCCATTTTAGTTTGCGGTACCGAGTTCTACCTTCTCCCCCACGATAGCCTCGAACTTCCATTGCTGTTGCCAAATCTTCAGCTCGTTTAAAGGCACTAACAAACAGCGGAACCAACAGCGGAACAACCGCTTTAATCCGATCTTTTATAGGCCCTGAACCTAGGTCGGAGCCTCTTGCCATTTGCGCCTTCATAATTTTATCCGTTTCATCCATCAACGTTGGAATAAAACGGAGAGCGATGGACATCATCAATGCCAACTCATGAATTGGCAATTTTAATTTTTTTAACGGATTCAATAAGACTTCTAGTCCATCTGTAATAGAAATTGGCGAAGTTGTTAATGTTAAGATTGTTGTGATAAAGATCAGAACAACGAACCGGATGGAAATGAAAAATCCTTGCCGCAATCCGCCTTCATATACTTTTAAAAAGCCAAGTTCAAATAGGACATTTCCTTCCCTCGTGAAGAGAATATGGATAAGAAACGTAAATATGATCAACAGAATTACCGGCTTTAATCCGTTCACTAAGAAATATAAGCGGATTTTGGAAATTAAAATGACAAACAAAGTAAACGCTAATAATAAACCATAGGTAATTGCATTATTTGCCAAGAAAACAATAATGACAAAAACAAAGGTAAAGATCAGTTTGGAACGTGGATCTAACTGATGGACGAAGGAATTTCCAGGGATAAAACGTCCAAAAATCATTTTCTCCATCATGATTGATCACGCTCCTTCATTACCCGGGCAATTTCATCTGCCAACTCTTCTTCCGTTAAGCAGACTTTAGAGAGGGATTGTCCAATTAAATTTTCAATCTTCTGCTGGAATTTGACGATGCGCGGCACTTCCAACCGATATTTTTTTAGAAACTCGTTGTCTGCAAAAATCTCCCGAGGCGTTCCTGTCCGCACACAGTGCCCTTCATGCATAATGGAAATTTGGTCTGCGTATTTTGCCGCATCTTCCATGCTGTGGGTAACAAGAATCGTTGTTAATCCTCTTTCTTTATGCAAACGATAGAATAAATCCATGATTTCTTTTTGGCCTCTTGGATCGAGCCCTGCCGTTGGTTCATCCAATACGATGACTTCTGGATTCATTGCTAATACGCCAGCAATGGCTACTCTTCTCATTTGCCCGCCAGATAAGTCAAAGGGAGACTTCTCAAGCACTTCTTCCGGCAAACCGACCAACTTTATGCATTCCCGAGCCCTCTTTTCTGCTTCCTCTTCAGAAATGCCAAAATTCATGGGGCCAAACATAATGTCTTTTAACACGGTTTCTTCGAACAGTTGATGCTCTGGAAATTGAAACACAATGCCGACCTTTTGGCGAATTGGTTTTAACTCCTTTGCCTTTTTTCCTGCTTCAATTTTCCGTTCTCCTAGCTGCACGACACCTTTCGTTGGCTTAAGCAAACCGTTAAAGTGCTGCAGGATCGTGGATTTACCGGATCCGGTATGTCCAATGATGGCATGATATGTTTTTGATGGGATGTTCAAATTCACGTCAAATAATGCATACTTTTCAAAAGGTGTACCTACTGAATAGGCAAAGCTTACTTGTTGAAGTTTGATGTCCATAGATCATTCACCAACTCTTCTTCTGTTAAATTTTTACCTGTGAGTGGTACACCCTTTGCTTGAAGCAATGTCGTCATTCTCATGGCAAAAGGCAATTCTAGGCCAAATTCAATGATCTTGTCCCCTAATGAGAAAATTTCTTCTGGTGTACCTTCTGCGTATTTCTTCCCTTGGTTCATAAAAATAATGCGGTCTGCAAGAAGAGCTTCTTCAACATCGTGTGTAATCGATAAGACGGTTAATCCAATTTGTTTGCGTAAATCCAAAACCGTATGTAAAACCTCTTCTCGTCCTTGAGGATCAAGCATGGAAGTAGCTTCATCTAAAATCAATAATTTCGGTTGCATTGCAAGGGCGCCGGCAATGGCTACCCGCTGCTTTTGACCGCCGGATAAATGGTGAGGCTCATGATTTAAAAACTCATACATTTTAACTTTTTTCAGTGAAGAGGAAACCCTTTCCACCATTTCTTCATAGGGAATCCCGTTATTTTCTAATGCGAAGGCTACGTCATCTTGCACGGTAGCCCCTACAAATTGGTTATCCGGATTTTGAAACACCATTCCGATTTTTGAGCGAATCTCCCAAAGGTTTTCTTCTGTTAATACATTGCGCAAGACACGAATTTCTCCTTCTTGCGGGAAAAGGAGACCGCAAATCATTTTTACCATTGTGGATTTGCCTGAACCATTATGGCCAACAATGGCAATCCATTCTCCTTCATTCACTGTAAATGAGACGTTTTCAACGGCTTTGCGGGCATCCGGTTTATCTGGTGTATAAGAAAAAGATACATTATTAAACGATAATATTTCGGTCACTTCTTCGCTCCCCTCCCCTAGGCTCTACTAATCCAAGAAAACCCACTATATATAAAAATAAAATACGTTTAATTTTTTCAAAAAGTTAAAACGTATTTTATTTTTATAAATAGTTTGACATGAATAAAAAAGCGCGCACCTCATTCAGGAGAAATGCGCTAACATTTAATAAACGATTAAACGGTCTCTTTCGTTCCGCCATCGGATGAATGAGGTGCGGAGAGCTAGACGATACGAATTAATATTCGATCATCGTAACGCTCAAGTGCTTTGTAATTGTCGTATAAATCATTCATTTGTAAAAAAAGGGGCGATCAAGCCGGAAAAGGCCCGGGCACCCCCTTCAAATTAAACTAACTCGATGATTACAACAGGTGCTCCATCGCCACGACGAGGACCTACTTTTAAGATGCGTGTGTAGCCACCTTGGCGATCAGCATAACGTGGTGCGATATCATCAAATAATTTTTGAAGCGCAAATTTTGTTGTTTCATTGCCATCTTCATCAGTTGTAGTTACTACTTCACGACGGATGAATGCTGCTGCTTGACGGCGAGCATGTAAATCTCCACGTTTACCTAATGTAATCATTTTTTCAACAACTGAACGTAATTCCTTTGCACGAGCTTCAGTTGTCTCAATGCGTTCATTGATGATTAAATCAGTTGCTAAATCACGTAATAATGCTTTACGTTGAGAACTAGTACGGCCAAGTTTTCTGTAACCCATGAATGTTCCCTCCTTTATTCGAACATAATAAATAGCGATTCTTAGTCGTCTTTGCGCAAAGACAAACCAAGTTCTGCAAGTTTAGCTTTTACTTCTTCCAAAGACTTACGACCGAGGTTGCGAACTTTCATCATATCGTCTTCCGTCTTATTCGTAAGTTCTAATACGGTATTGATACCTGCACGTTTTAAACAGTTATAGGAACGAACAGAAAGATCCAATTCTTCAATTGTCATTTCTAATACTTTTTCTTTTTGGTCCTCTTCTTTTTCTACCATGATTTCCGCTGCTTGTGCTTCATCTGTTAGACCAACAAAAATATTTAGATGTTCCGTTAATATTTTCGCTCCGAGTGAAATCGCCTCTTTTGGACCGATGCTTCCATCTGTCCAGACATCAAGGGATAATTTGTCGTAGTCAGAGTTTTGTCCTACACGAGTATTTTCCACTTGATAATTAACGCGTGAAACTGGAGTGTAAATAGAGTCGATCGGGATCACACCGATAGGAAGATCCTCACGTTTGTTTTGATCAGCAGGAGTATAACCACGGCCTCTTCTTGCATACATGCGCATACGCAAATGACCGTTGCTTGCGACTGTTGCAATGTATAAATCTGGATTTAAAATTTCAACGTCACTATCGTGAGTGATATCAGCAGCTGTTACAGTTGCTTCACCTTTCACATCAATCTCAAGAACTTTTTCTTCATCGGAGTAAATTTTCAAAGCAAGTTTCTTTAGATTTAAAATAATTGAAGCAACGTCCTCTACTACCCCTTCAATAGTTGAGAATTCATGTAATACCCCATCGATTTGTACAGATGTAATCGCTGCACCAGGTAATGAGGATAGAAGGATGCGCCGTAAAGAATTTCCCAAAGTAGTACCATATCCACGTTCGAGCGGTTCGACAACAAACTTACCGTATGTGGAATCTTCGCTGATCTCAACAGTTTCAATCCTTGGTTTTTCAATTTCGATCATTCAATTTACCCTCCTTCAAAACATCGACTGTATAGGTCATACCATCATAATAGTCAAAAAAACTTGACTTTATAAATTTGTACAATTCTTCTTGCACAAGAATGATGTACTCCAAAGAGTTGCACCCATTACACACGACGACGTTTTGGCGGACGGCAACCGTTATGTGGAACTGGTGTAACATCTTTAATCGCTGTTACTTCAAGTCCTGCAGCTTGAAGTGCACGAATAGCTGCTTCACGACCTGCACCTGGACCTTTAACAGTTACTTCTAACGTTTTTAAACCATGTTCAAGAGAAGCTTTTGCAGCAGCTTCGGCAGCCATTTGAGCAGCGTATGGAGTGGATTTACGAGAACCTTTGAATCCAAGAGCACCTGCGCTTGACCAAGAAACTGCATTCCCTTGCATATCAGTAATCGTTACGATTGTATTGTTAAATGTAGAACGAATGTGCGCAATACCTGATTCGATATTTTTTTTCACGCGACGTTTACGTGATTGTTGTTTACGAGCCATTTCGGTAAACCCCCTTTACCTATTATTTTTTCTTGTTCGCTACAGTTTTACGAGGACCTTTACGAGTACGTGCATTGTTTTTCGTATTTTGTCCGCGAACTGGTAAACCACGACGGTGACGGATACCACGGTAGCAACCAATTTCCATTAAGCGTTTAATGTTAAGTGATACTTCTCGGCGTAAGTCACCTTCGATTTTATATTTATCTAATTCTGTACGAATTCTGTCTAATTCGTCTTCTGTAAGATCACGTACACGAGTATCTTCAGAAACACCAGCTGCAGCTAATACTTTCTTAGCAGTTGCTTTACCAACACCATAAATATAAGTTAATGAAATCACTACGCGTTTATCGCGAGGAATATCAACACCAGCAATACGTGCCATTAATTTCGCACCTCCTTAAAAATTAACCTTGTTTTTGTTTATGTTTTGGGTTTTCGCAGATTACCATTACTTTACCGCGTCTGCGAATAATTTTACATTTTTCGCAAATCGGTTTTACTGATGGTCTCACTTTCATTCAACTCAACCTCCTTAAGTCTTCGGAGTGCAAAGATTATTTAAAACGGTATGTGATACGACCGCGAGTCAAATCATAAGGTGATAACTCAATCGTCACTTTATCTCCAGGCAAAATTCGAATGAAATGCATACGAATCTTCCCAGAAACGTGTGCAAGCACAGTGTGCCCATTTTCTAATTGTACCTTAAACATCGCATTTGGCAAAGTCTCAACAACTGTTCCTTCGACTTCAATTACATCGTCTTTCGCCATCAACCCTGTCTCCCTTCTTTATCTGCTAAATCGTTCCCATTCGAGAACCTCGCAACAGTTTTACAGGTTAGAAGCAACTCCATTAACAAACGTTGGATTGTATGAGAGATGTTCGAAAGACGCTCGCTGGTTTCGCTTCACACAATCCAGGGAATGAATAAATCCGGTATAAAATTGTTCTATATATAAGATTTCCGGAAACATATGAAAATTCATACCCGATCACTTGATGCTTCCACGAAACCCATAACACTCTTCACAAAAGAACTTCTTTGTAAGTACAAACTTTCGCAAGCAGTGTATACCGGGCACTTTATACAACTCTCAAATTTCTGTTGTTTCCGATAACCCCTCGCGAAAAGTATTATGACTTTCGAAAGAATGACGGGTATCAGCTGCGGCTGCCCTGTAATAATAGAGCGTCGATATCAGCAAATACTTTTTCAATATCTTGCTGACCATTAATATTTGTTAGTAAACCTTTTTTCTCATAAAAATCAAGTAAAGGTTGTGCTTGTTTCATATTTACTTCCAGGCGATTAGCAACCGTTTCAGGATTGTCGTCTGCACGTGTGTATAATTCTCCGCCGTCCTTATCACATTTGCCTTCTTCTTTAGGAGGGTTGAAAATTACGTGATAAGAAGCTCCACAAGTTTTACAAATGCGACGACCGCTCAAACGTTTCACGAGCTCATCTTTTTCCACTTGGATATTAATGACGTGATCAATTTTCTTGCCAAGTTCTTCTAAGAGGTTTTCTAACGCTTCTGCTTGAGGAACAGTACGTGGGAATCCATCAAGCAAAAAACCTTTGTCACAGTCTTTTTGAGCTAATCTTTCGCGAACAATGCCAATAGTTACTTCATCCGGAACTAGCGCACCTTGATCCATATATGATTTCGCTTTAAGGCCAAGTTCAGTGCCTTGGCTGATGGCAGCGCGGAACATATCACCTGTAGAAATATGAGGGATTTCGTATTTGTTAACGATTTTCTCTGCTTGCGTACCTTTCCCGGCACCAGGCAAGCCCATCAAAACAATATTCATACGGACATTTCCCTCCCAAGGTGCTGGCTTAGGAAACAAAAATGTTTCCTAACCAACAATTATTTCATAAAACCTTTATAATGACGTTTTACCAACTGTGCTTCTAATTGTTTCATCGTTTCTAATGCGACGCCAACAATGATGATGACGCTTGTTCCACCAATTTTAGCGGAAGCAGGTAAATTCATAAAGTTGATAAACAAAATAGGCAATATCGCTACTACCGATAAAAAGAGTGCACCGACAAATGTTAAGCGGTAGAGCACTTTTGTTAAGTAGTTTTGAGTATCGTTTCCTGGTCGAATTCCAGGAATATATGCACCTTGTTTTTTCAAGTTATCGGCAATACGTTCAGGGTTCACTTGAACAAATGCATAGAAATAAGTGAACGCTATGATTAAAGCAATATAAAGAATCATCCCAACAGGTTTCGTATAGTCAAACATGTTGGCAATGAATGTTGTTACTTTATTTTGACCGAAAAACGCTGCTAAAGTCTGAGGTGTAACAAGAAATGCTACTGCGAAGATGACAGGAATCACTCCGGCAGCATTTACTTTCAACGGCAAGTGCGTTTGTTGTGCCCCAACATGCCCTACTCGACCAGAAACGCGTTTAGCATATTGGATTGGAATTTTACGTAATGCTTGTTGTACGTAAATAACTCCAACAACAATGGCCAAGATAATTAAAGCAAGAAGCAATAAAATCACAATACGGATGAAAAGTTGATCCCCTGCACCTTCAATTTGTTGGGCATAAATTTGGTTGATTGTTGTAGGTATTGCAGCAACGATCCCAGCAAAGATAATGATAGAAATACCATTACCAATGCCATGAGCCGTAATCTGCTCACCAAGCCAAAGCAAAAATGCTGTACCGGCTGTAAGTACAATCGCAATCGTCAAATATGAAAGTATACTTGTATCTGTAACTAGTGTACCTCCATATAATTTGTTAAAACCAAATGACATTGCAAAGGCTTGGATGAATGCTAACACAACAGTAAAGTAGCGAGTAAACTGCGCCAACTTTCTGCGACCTACTTCACCTTGACGTCCCCATTCTGCAAACTTAGGCACGACATCCATCTGTAATAATTGAACAATGATGGAAGCAGTGATATAAGGCATAATCCCTAAAGCAAAAATGGAGAAATTGGATAAAGCACCGCCGCCAAACACGTTCAGAAAACCAACAAGGTTAAATTCATCCGTTACTTTTAATACATCTGCATCCACGTTTGGTACAGGGATAAAAGTTCCTATACGAAAAACGATTAGCATGAGTAAAGTGAAGAATATTTTATTGCGAATATCGCGGACTCGCATAAAGTTTGCGAAAGTACGAAACATTAAATCACCTCAGTTGTTCCGCCAGCGCTCTCAATCGCTTCTTTTGCAGAAGCAGAGAACTTGTGAGCTTTTACATTAAGCTTTTTAGTAAGAGTTCCATTTCCAAGGATTTTGATACCAGCTTTTTCTTTGCTCACAACACCAGTTTCGATTAACAATGCAGGTGTAATTTCTGCACCGTCTTCGAAACGATTTAATGCATCAAGGTTCACGATTGCATATTCTTTACGGTTTACATTAGTAAAACCACGTTTTGGTAAGCGGCGGAACAATGGGTTTTGACCACCTTCAAAACCAGGGCGAACACCGCCTCCTGAACGAGCGTTTTGACCTTTATGACCGCGTCCAGCAGTTTTACCGTTACCAGAACCGATACCACGACCAACGCGGTTGCGTTTTTTGCGTGAACCTTCCGCTGGTTTTAGCTCATGAAGTTTCATCTTAGATGGCACCTCCTTATTTATTAGTTTAAATCATTAGATTTCTTTAACTGTTACTAAGTGAGATACTTTATTAATCATGCCGCGAATGGCAGGATTATCTGAATGTTCTACAGTAGCATTTACTTTTTTTAATCCTAAAGCTTCTACCACTTTGCGCTGTTTTTCGCTAGCGCCGATTACAGATTTCGTAAGGGTGATTTGTAATTTGTTTGCCATGATTATCCCCCCTTATCCTAGTAGCTCTTCTACTGATTTACCACGAAGCTTAGCTACTTCTTCAGCACGTTTTAATTGTTTTAAACCATCAACAGTAGCGCGAACCATGTTGATTGGTGTGTTAGAACCTAGAGATTTTGATAGGATATCCGTAATTCCTGCTAAATCAAGTACCGCACGTACTGGACCACCAGCGATTACTCCAGTACCTTCTGAAGCAGGTTTCATTAAGATTTTACCAGCACCAAAGTGACCAATTACCTCATGTGGAATAGTTCCACCTACACGTGGTACTTCGATCAAGTTTTTCTTCGCGTCTTCTACAGCTTTACGAATCGCATCAGGTACTTCTTGAGCTTTACCAGTACCGAATCCAACATGACCGTTTTTGTCACCTACTACTACTAGCGCTGAGAAGCGGAAGCGACGTCCACCTTTTACAACTTTCGCAACGCGGTTTACCGCAACAACGCGTTCTTCAAGTTCTAATTTGTTTGCGTCAATACGACTCATGAAGTATGTCCCTCCTTCTTATTAGAATTGTAAACCGTTTTCGCGTGCAGCTTCTGCTAATGCTTTCACACGTCCATGATATAAATAACCACCACGGTCAAATACAACGGAAGTAATATTTTTTTCTAATGCACGTTTTGCAATTAATTCGCCAACTTTTGCTGCAGCTTCTTTATTGCTGCCAGGACCTTCAAAATCTTTTTCTAATGTTGACGCACTTACAAGTGTATGTCCTGCAACATCGTCAATGATTTGTGCGTAAATGTGTTTATTGGAACGATATACGTTCAAACGTGGACGTTCAGGTGTACCGTGAACTTTCGTACGCACGCGTGCATGACGTTTTTTACGAACTTTATTTTTATCTAGTTTCGTAATCATAGTGGTCACTCCTTTCTAACGCTTATCTAGCATTACTTACCTGTTTTACCTTCTTTACGACGTACATATTCACCTTCGTAGCGAATACCTTTACCTTTGTATGGTTCAGGTGGACGTACAGCACGAATATCCGCTGCAAACGCACCTACGCGTTCTTTGTCAATTCCTTTTACCACGATTTTTGTGTTGGAAGGAACTTCGATTTCGATCCCATTTTCAGGTGTAAATTCTACTGGATGTGAGTAACCAACGTTTAGTACAAGTTTTTTACCTTGTAATTGAGCACGGTACCCAACCCCAATCAATTCTAAAGAACGAGAGAATCCTTCAGATACACCTTTTACCATGTTTGCTAGCAACGCACGAGTTGTACCGTGAATTGTACGGTGTTCTTTTGAATCAGAAGGGCGAACAACTGTAATTATATTTCCTTCTTGTTCAATTTTCATATCTTTGTTGAATTGACGAGTTAATTCGCCTTTCGGTCCCTTTACAGTTACAGTATTGTCATCGCTAACAGTTACTGTAACGCCAGCAGGAACTTCAATCGGTTTTTTTCCTACACGAGACATTTCATTGCACCTCCATTCGCATATTACTTATTACCAAATGTAAGCTATTACTTCTCCGCCTACTTTTTTAGCGCGTGCTTCTTTATCAGTTAACACACCTTGAGAAGTTGAAAGTATAGCGATTCCTAATCCGTTTAATACTTTAGGAATTTCGTCAGTTTTTGCATAAACGCGTAGACCTGGTTTAGAAATGCGTTTTAATCCAGTGATTACACGTTCGTTATTTTTTCCATATTTCAAGAAAATACGGATAATACCTTGCTTGTTGTCATCGATATATTCCACATCACGAATGAAGCCTTCTCGCTTAAGAATTTCAGCGATTTCTTTTTTAATTTTGGAAGCCGGTACTTCTAGCTTCTCGTGACGAACCATATTCGCATTACGGATGCGAGTTAGCATATCTGCAATTGGATCTGTCATTGTCATATTCTTTTACCTCCTTCCCATTTTTTGGGCATTACCAGCTAGCTTTTTTCACACCAGGAATTTGTCCTTTATATGCAAGTTCACGGAAACAAATACGGCAAAGTTTGAATTTGCGATATACAGAGTGTGGACGTCCACAGCGTTCACAACGTGTATATGCTTGCACTTTGAATTTAGGTTTGCGTTTTTGTTTAACGATCATTGATTTTTTTGCCACGATTTCGCCCTCCTTTTATTATTTTTGGAACGGCATACCGAATTGTGTCAATAACTCGCGAGCTTCCTCATCAGAATTCGCTGTCGTTACGATCACGATATCCATACCGCGTACTTTTGAAATTTTATCGTAATCGATTTCTGGGAAAATCAATTGTTCTTTAACACCCAATGTGTAGTTACCGCGACCATCGAATGCTTTTTTAGAAACACCGCGGAAGTCACGTACACGTGGAAGTGCGATAGATACTAATTTATCAAGGAAATCATACATACGGTCACCACGTAATGTAACTTTGGCACCGATTGGCATACCTGCACGCAAACGGAATCCAGCGATTGATTTTTTCGCTCTAGTGATAACAGGTTTTTGACCAGTGATGATCGCTAATTCTTCAACAGCTGCATCTAATGCTTTAGAGTTTTGTACTGCGTCACCAACACCCATGTTGACAACGATTTTTTCAACTTTAGGAACTTGCATGATTGATTTATATCCAAACTTATTCATTAAAGCAGGAACTACTTCGTTTTTATATTTTTCTTTTAGGCGGCTCATGTTTTGTACCTCCTTTCAAAATTTCTATTAGTCAATTACTGCACCTGATTTTTTTGCAACACGAACTTTTTTGCCATTTTCGATTTTATAACCTACACGAGTCGGCTCGCCGGTTTTTGGATCGATTAGCATTACGTTCGAAACGTGGATTGGTGCTTCTTGGCTTACAATACCACCTTGTGGGTTTAATTGATTAGGCTTCAGATGTTTTTTCACAATATTTACGCCTTCAACAATTACACGATTTTTTTTAGGAAAAGCAGCAAGTACAATGCCTTCTTTGCCTTTGTCTTTTCCAGTAATAACTTTTACTTTGTCGCCCTTTTTAACATGCATTATGTGTCGCACCTCCTTAATTGGTACTATCAAATGATTAAAGAACTTCTGGAGCTAGAGAAATGATTTTCATGAAGTTTTTATCACGCAACTCACGTGCAACTGGTCCGAAAATACGTGTACCACGTGGTGATTTATCGTCTCTGATGATAACACATGCATTTTCGTCAAATTTGATATACGTACCATCTTTTCGACGAACACCAGATTTAGTGCGTACTACAACGGCTTTTACAACATCACCTTTCTTAACAACGCCTCCTGGTGTTGCTTTCTTAACTGTGCAAACGATAATATCACCGATATTCGCAGTTTTACGTCCAGAACCGCCAAGCACTTTAATTGTTAACACTTCACGTGCACCAGAGTTGTCAGCAACTTTTAAACGAGTTTCTTGTTGGATCATTTAGGTTACCTCCCTTCGGAACTTCCGTTTTTCCGAATATCTATTAAATAACAACCGCTTTTTCTACAATTTCAACAAGACGGAAATGTTTTGTAGCTGATAGTGGGCGTGTTTCCATAATGCGTACGATATCGCCAACTTTAGCTTCATTATGCTCGTCATGAGCTTTGAATTTTTTTGAATATTTTACACGTTTGCCGTATAATTTGTGTTTTTTGTAAGTTTCAACAAGAACGACAATCGTTTTGTCCATTTTATCTGAAACTACACGGCCAGTGTAAACTTTGCGTTGTTTACGCTCAGACATATACCGGACCTCCTTTATCAGTTATCTCCACTGATTTCTCTTTCGCGAATCACAGTTTTCATGCGCGCAATCGTTTTACGAACTTCACGAATGCGAGCTGTATTTTCTAATTGACCAGTCGCTAATTGGAAGCGAAGGTTGAAAAGCTCTTCTTTTAGTGATTTAATTTTCATTTCGATTTCAGAAGTGGCAAGTTCACGGATATCTTTAGCTTTCATTAGAATCACCACCAGTTTCTTGACGTTTCACAATTTTACATTTTACAGGAAGTTTATGTGATGCTAAACGAAGAGCTTCGCGTGCAACTTCTTCAGATACACCAGCAACTTCAAACATAACTTTTCCTGGTTTTACTACAGCTACCCAACCTTCAGGTGAACCTTTACCGGAACCCATCCGTACCTCAAGAGGTTTTTTCGTATAAGGTTTGTGTGGGAAGATTTTAATCCAAACTTTACCGCCACGTTTCATGTAACGAGTCATCGCAATACGGGCAGCTTCGATTTGACGGTTTGTCACCCAACTAGCTGTTGTAGCTTGAAGGCCCCATTCACCAAATTGTACTTCGCGACCGCCTTTTGCTTGGCCACGCATTTTACCGCGATGTTCGCGACGATATTTCACGCGTTTTGGCATTAACATAATTATTTTCCTCCTTCCGCAGAGTTTTTCTTCGTAGGAAGGACCTCACCACGATAAATCCATACTTTTACGCCTAGTTTTCCGTATGTTGTATCTGCTTCTGCATGAGCGTAGTCGATGTCAGCACGAAGCGTATGAAGTGGTACAGTTCCTTCGCTATAATGTTCTGCACGAGCGATATCAGCTCCGCCTAAACGACCAGACACTTGAGTTTTAATTCCTTTTGCTCCTGCACGCATTGTGCGTTGGATTGCTTGTTTTTGAGCACGACGGAATGAAACGCGGTTTTCAAGTTGACGCGCAATGTTTTCAGCAACTAATTTTGCATCAAGATCCGGTTTTTTGATTTCAACAATATTAATGTGTACACGTTTGCCAGTTAAATCGCTTAGGTATTTACGTAAGTTTTCTACTTCCGTACCACCTTTACCGATAACCATTCCTGGTTTTGCAGTGTGGATTGTAATGTTCACACGATTAGCAGCGCGTTCGATTTCTACTTTAGAAACTGCTGCGTCTTTTAATGTCGTTTCGATGTATTTACGGATTTTGAGATCTTCATGAAGCAAATCGGCATAGTCTTTTTCAGCGTACCATCTTGACTCCCAGTCGCGAATGATGCCGATTCGCAATCCGTTTGGATGTACTTTTTGACCCAAAATTAACCCTCCTTCTTCTCAGATACCACTACAGTGATGTGGCTTGTGCGTTTGTTAATTCCGCTTGCACGACCTTGTGCGCGTGGACGATAACGTTTTAATGTTGGTCCTTCATCAACGTAAATTTCAGAAATATATAAGTTATTTGGATCTAAATTGTAATTGTGCTCAGCATTTGCAACTGCGGATTTTAATACTTTCTCAACGACAGGAGACGCCGCTTTTGGAGTGTGACGTAAAATCGCAACTGCTTCTCCTACTTGCTTACCTCTAATTAAATCTACAACTAAACGCACTTTACGAGGTGCAATTCGGACTGTGCGAGCAACAGCTTTAGCTTTTGTTGTCATCAGGATTTACCTCCTCTCAAAATTAGCGTCTTGTTTTTTTGTCATCATTACCGTGGCCTTTATAAGTTCGAGTTGGTACGAACTCGCCTAATTTGTGGCCTACCATATCTTCCGTAATATAAACTGGCACATGTTTGCGTCCATCATAAACCGCAATTGTTAGTCCAACGAAGTTAGGGAAGATTGTAGAACGGCGAGACCAAGTTTTGATTACTTGTTTTTTCTCTTGACCTTGTTGTGCTTCTACTTTTTTCATTAAATGCTCATCACAAAATGGTCCTTTTTTCAAGCTGCGACCCATTTAGTAACCTCCCTCCGTGATTTCACCACGGCTCTACGCACGAACCGTAGTTTTATCACATTATTTTTTACGTCCGCGAATAATAAACTTATCAGAACGATTGCGTTTTTTACGTGTTTTATAACCAAGAGCTGGTTTGCCCCAAGGTGTCATTGGTGATTTGCGTCCGATTGGTGCTTTACCTTCACCACCACCATGTGGGTGATCATTAGGGTTCATTACAGAACCGCGAACTGTAGGACGTTTACCTAACCAGCGTGAACGACCTGCTTTACCGATGTTTACTAGTTCGTGAGATTCGTTACCAACTTGACCGATTGTTGCGCGGCAAGTCGCTAAGATTAAACGAACTTCACCAGATTGAAGGCGTACAATTACATATTTACCTTCGCGTCCTAATACTTGTGCAGATGCACCAGCAGAACGAACTAGTTGTCCACCTTTACCAGGTTTTAATTCGATGTTGTGAATTGTAGTACCCATTGGGATGTTTGCTAATGGTAAAGCGTTACCTACTTTAATATCAGCATCTGGACCAGAAATAATTTCTTGACCTACTTTTAATCCTTTTGGTGCAATGATATAACGTTTTTCACCATCAGCATAGTTAATTAATGCGATGTTTGCTGAACGGTTTGGATCGTATTCGATTGTAGCAACGCGGCCTGGAATGCCATCTTTATCACGTTTGAAATCAATGATACGATATTGGCGTTTATGTCCACCACCGTGATGACGAACAGTAATTTTCCCCTGGTTGTTTCGACCAGCTTTGCGTTTTAATGGCGCTAATAATGATTTTTCCGGCTTATCAGTTGTGATTTCCGCAAAGTCAAATGACGTCATATTACGACGACCATTTGAGGTTGGTTTATACTTTTTAATCGCCATGTTGTTTCCCTCCTTCTTTACATCTCAAATCAATTCGATTCACAATTAGAAAATTTCGATTTCTTTACTATCTGGTGTTAAAGTTACAATTGCTTTACGGCGTCTGTTTGTTAAACCTTGGAATTTTCCAACGCGTTTTACTTTACCTTTGTAGTTCATGATGTTAACTTTTGCTACTTTTACGCCGAAGATTTCTTCAACTGCATCTTTAACTTGCGTTTTATTCGCACGAAGATCAACTTCGAAAGTGTATTTTTTCTCAGCCATTAGTTCAGAAGAACGCTCAGTAATGACAGGACGTTTGATTACATCACGTGCATCCATTATCCAAGCACCTCCTCAACTTTTTCTACTGCAGCTTTCGTGAATACAACTTTGTCATGACCTAATAAGTCAAGCACGTTGATTCCGTTAGCTGTGATCACAGTTACGCCTGGGATGTTACGTGCGGATAATGCCACGTTTTCATCTAAATCAGCTGTAACGAATAAAGCTTTTGAATCGATTTTTAAATTATTTAAAATCGCTTTGAATTCTTTTGTTTTTGGAGCGTCTAATTTTAACGCATCTAAAACTAATAAGTTTTGCTCGTTCACTTTAGCGGATAAAGCAGATTTAAGCGCTAAACGGCGAACTTTTTTCGGTAATTTATAGCTGTAGCTTCTTGGTTGTGGACCGAATACTGTACCACCACCACGCCATTGAGGAGCACGGATTGAACCTTGACGAGCACGTCCAGTTCCTTTTTGGCGCCATGGTTTTCTACCACCACCAGAAACTTCAGAGCGGTTTTTTACTTTGTGTGTACCTTGACGTAGAGAAGCGCGTTGAGCGATTACTGCGTCGAATAAAACTGCTTCGTTTGGTTCGATGCCGAAAATTTCATCTTTTAATTCGATTTCTCCAACTGAAGCACCTGTTTGACTAAGTACAGTTACCTTTGTCATTCCTGTTTCCTCCTTTCTCCAGTGAATTATTTAGATTTTTTCACAGCAGATTTTACTGTTACTAAAGATTTGCGAGAACCAGGAACATTCCCTTTGATTAATAGTAAGTTGCGTTCTGGAATTACTTTTACGATTTGTAAGTTTTGAATTGTTACTTTATTTCCGCCAGTTTGACCAGGTAAGTTTTTAGATTTGAATACTCTGTTTGGAGCAATAGGACCCATTGAACCAGGACGACGGTGATAACGAGAACCGTGAGCCATAGGTCCGCGAGATTGTCCGTGGCGTTTGATTACACCTTGGAAACCTTTACCTTTTGATGTACCTGTTACATCTACCCAATCGCCTTCTGCGAAAATATCTACTTTGACTTCTTGACCAACTTCATACTCATCTAAGTTTACTCCACGAATTTCACGAATGAAGCGCTTAGGAGCAGTATTTGCTTTTGCTACGTGTCCTTTTTCAGGTTTGTTTGCAAGCTTTTCACGCTTATCTTCAAAACCTAATTGGATTGCTTCGTAGCCATCGTTTTCAACAGTTTTCTTTTGAAGCACTACGTTTGGTGTCGCTTCAATCACTGTTACCGGTATTAAATCGCCGTTCTCAGCAAAAACTTGCGTCATACCGATTTTTCTACCTAAGATTCCTTTGGTCATTTGTCACACCTCCTGTGATTATTAAAAGTTTTTATGATTACAATTAAAGTTTGATTTCGATGTCAACGCCAGATGGTAAATCAAGCTTCATTAACGCATCCACTGTTTGTGGTGTTGGGTTAATGATGTCGATTAAACGTTTGTGTGTACGCATTTCAAATTGTTCACGAGAATCTTTGTATTTGTGAACAGCTCGAAGGATTGTGTACACTGTTTTTTCAGTTGGTAACGGAATCGGACCTGATACGCTAGCACCTGAACGTTTAGCAGTTTCAACGATTTTTTCAGCGGATTGATCTAACACGCGGTGATCATACGCTTTTAAACGAATACGAATCTTTTGTTTTGCCATTATTTTCCCTCCTTTTCGCCTAATTACTAGACATTCTCCACGGAAATTTCCCACACACTCGCCATGGCAAAGCGGCCGGGTGTGTCGGCAACCTCCCGCTTCATCGCAGTCAAAGACCAACATTCAACATTATATACCAATACCCTAGATGTTAGCAAGTATTTTCTTTCATTTAAATGAATTCTTGCTCTGCCTTGTACTTCTTAAGCTGTCTTATAGTATATAAAAGGTATTGATATAAATCAACTCCAATAAAATTCTGAAAATTTTCTTGCCTACATTAAGAATTTATCTACCCTTTCATACACTTAAACATGGTTTCTATTTAAATATGAAACAATTTTTACCCACAAGGCCAAATTTCATTATATAAATCTACAAAAAAGCGGCCAGACATTGCGCCGGCCTCTTTGAAAAAAGGCAATTGAACAGCTTTTTCTTATAGCGCTTCTTTTACTACCTTTTTATAGTACATTCCAGATAGTATTCCAAATACCGTGTACATCGCTACGTAAATGGCAATGATGATGATCATTGGTGTTGCCATTTCAGACCCGAATAGCCACCAACCAGATTTCACTGCAAAATAACTATGTAAGATACCAATCACGAGCGGCATGCCAAAGTTAAATAATTGTTTGACGTAAATTCCGCGCATGATTTCTCCGTTGGAAAACCCGATTTTCCGCAAAATCGTATAGGACTCTCTTTCATCTTCCGCTTCGCCCATTTGTTTAAAGTAAAGAATGCTTCCTGTTGTCAACAAAAAGGCCAGTCCCAAAAATCCTGTCACAAAAATAGTCATTCCGTTAAGCGCTATATTCTCATCGTAATATTCTTTGTAAGTTTTTTGATAATCATATTCAATGGCTTTTCGTTCCCTCAAGGTTTTAAATAATGTTTCGGCCCTTTCACGGTCTTTTTCGTTTACTAAATTAATACCGATTTGACTTGTAATTTCCGGTTTTTGAACCTTTTGTATTTCATCGAATAATTCATCTGTCACTATCAATACCGGCGAACCGGCGCTTGCCAACACCGATAAGAAAAACTCATCTTCCCTTACTTCTTTGATAAATAAAGAGTAATTCTTTTCACTTGTGTTTACTTGAATTTTCTTTTTACTTTCAAGCGGCAGTAATTCAGACAATACATTTGCATAGCTTGTAATAATGGTTTCCCCTTCTTCCAATTGAGCGTTTGGATTTATTTTTTTATAGTCCGATAAAGAAACCACTGATGAAACTGCCTCTTGATTGATATTTATATATCCAGCATTCTTTTCATCCAAATTAAATAAATCAGCCATTTTCACATTTACCGCAGAAATTTGAAAAGTAGTTTTTTCATATTCGATTCCTTCCGCTACGAGCTGATCGAAAAATTCAATTCCTTTATTATCTAATAAAATGTAATCAAATGGAGACAACTGTCTCGCATCGGATTCTGATGAATAATAGGAAATATAAGACAGCGTCATAATCCCGACGGCTAGCCCCGTCAACACCGTTATTAATGTAAGGGAACTGGCATTTCCCTTCATGCGGTGCATAATCGTTGTGACACCTAAAACGTCCGTTATTTTTAAATACCCCTTTTTGCTTTTCCGGATTAAGTTCATAATAAGCGCCACAGAATACCGGAAAAATAAATAGGAGCCAATAATTGTGGAACCTAAAATCAGCAGCATATTAATCAAGAGATTGTTTGTTGTGGCGCCTCCCACGCTGAACAATCTTGTGGAATCGTAATACCCATAAGCAATCAATCCAATTCCGATGATTCCCATGACCATATGGAAAATGCTGAACTTTTTAATCCGTTCATCGGCTTTTTTGGCCGCATTAAACAATGACAATAATGATGCTTTTCGAATCATGATGAAAATTTGAAGCATAACCACCACTAATAGAAGGGCAAAAATAATGAGCGATTTAGAAAAGGCCGTCATGGAAAACGATAAACTGACAATCGCATCATTTTTTATTAACTTCATTAAGATCATGGCAAAAAAACGCGAAGTTAAAAATCCCAGCACCATCCCGATTCCAACAGCCAATGTGAACAACACGACATTTTCTATCAATAATAACCGAAAAATCAAACCCTTGGTCATCCCGATTAATTGATATAAGCCAATTTCTTTACTGCGGCGTTTCATAAATAATTGGTTCGCATAAAGGATAAAAAAGATTAGTATAAAATATAAAACATACGTAATCGATTCAAAAGCTGCCGTTGCGCTGCCGCTTGCCGCCAATGCTTTGACAACAGAAGGATTGTATTGGATCGTGACGAATGAAAAGCAAAGAGTCACACTAAAGATTAATGCAAAGAAGTATAAGTAATAGTGCTTGATATTCTTCTTCATGCTTTTAAAAACTAAATTAGTCAACGTCATATCCATCACCGCCAAGCACTCTTTGGGTATTTAAAATATCCTGGAAAAACGCCTGTCTCATTTTATCCCCTTTATAAAGCTCCGTATAGATTTGACCATCTTTTAAAAACAATACACGGCTGCAGAAGCTTGCTGCCACTGCATCGTGGGTCACCATCATAATCGTTGCGCCTCGTTCTTTATTAATATTTTCTAAATTTGCAAGAAGTGCAGTGGCCGATTTGGAATCAAGGGCACCAGTCGGCTCATCGGCAAATACGATGGAAGGTTCTGTAATTAAAGCCCTTGCCGCTGATGTTCTTTGTTTTTGCCCTCCGGATATTTCATTTGGATATTTATTTAAAATGTCTTTGATTCCTAAATATTCAACGAGCATTGTTAAACGCTTCTCCGCCTCATTTTTTGATACTTTGCCAACAGATAACGGCAGCAAAATATTTTCTTTCACCGTTAACGTATCAAGCAAATTATAATCTTGAAAGATGAACCCTAAATGTTCCCGGCGAAATTTTGCTAAATCCCGTTCCTTCATTTTGTATAGCTGTTTCCCGTTGATTTCTACAATTCCTTCTGTTGCAAAATCAATGGAACATAGCACGTTTAATAATGTCGTTTTTCCTGAACCGGAAGAACCCATGATGCCGACAAATTCACCTTCATTTACTTCCAAGTCAATTCCTTTTAATACCTCATGTTTTAATGTACGTTTGCCATAGGTTTTTCTAATTTTTCTTGCCACTAAAACAGCCAATTTCGTCAACCCCTTGTATGGTTTTGTTACTATCATTGTACACATTCAGCTTCTTTCAATCGTTCGAATCCCGTGACAAAAAAAAATGGTACATGACAATTTTGTCACATACCATAAGATTGAATATATTCATTTTCCAACGGGAATTGGATTGTAAAGGTTGTGCCGACACCTACTTGCGAGTCTACCCTCAGCGTAAGCCCCAGTTTTTCAGCCGCTTCCTTCGCTAAGTATAAACCCATCCCGGTTGCTGCCGTTGTTTCTCTCCCTATAGTTCCCGTATAGGACCGTTGGAAAATGCGCGGCAAGTCTTCGGCACGGATGCCAATACCAAAATCTTTTATATGCAATAATAAATGACCCTTTTCATCATAGGTTGTATAGATATGAATTTCGCTGTTTTCATGGCTGTACTTCACCGCATTGGAGAAGATTTGGCGGATGATGAACCCAAGCCATTTAGCATCGGTTGCCACGGTTTCTTGCAAATTCTTCGTTTCCACACCAATTCCCTTTTCAATACACCATGAACGGAAATCCTTGATTTGTTGATGAACGATAGTTTCTAAGTAAACCTTTTCCAAGCGGTTATCTTTTTCAATGGTTGAAAGCCTTGTTTCATGAATTTTTTGATCAAGCAACAAAAACATGCGGAACCATTCTTTTTCAATCTTTTCCCTTAATGTATAAGGTTCTACTTGTTCTACAATTAATTTCATGGCGGTCATCGGTGATTTCATTTCATGCACCCATGCAAGCATCGCATCTTGCTGCTCAAGCATTTCCAGTTTTATTTGATGAAGTCTATTATCTAGTTCTTTATATTGTTTTTGAAAATGTTCCATATACTTTCGCTGAAAGGGAGAAAGCAGTTCTTCATTAATCGGTAGTTCATAAATGACTTTCAGTTGTTTTGTTTCTTTCAAATAACGCCAGATTATAAAAAGAATAAAGAACAAAAAATCCATCAAGTTCACATATAGAATTGATACATTGGACAATCCGTTATCGATGAAAAACAATACATTGAGCCATATTTGAAAAAGCAGGAAAAATATAATCCACGCTCTTCTTTCTTTTAAAAATAGTCCTATCATTTTGTCACCGCCATATAGCCAAGTCCTTTTTTCGTGACAATGGCATCCCGCAAACCGATTTCTTCAAGCCGTTGACGCAAGCGATTGACATTGACCGTTAATGTATTATCATTGACAAATCGCTCGTCATCCCAAAGTTTCCTCATCAGTTCATCGCGGGAAACAATTTTGTCCACGGAATCCAGCAATGTTTTTAAAATAAACAATTCATTTTTCGTTAATTCCACCGATTTTTCTTCATATTGGATAGTCCCTTTATCATAATCAATGACGGCCCCGTTCCATCTCACTATATTTTGCACCTTTTCCCCATAGTCATAGGTTCTCCTTAAAAGAGCCTGCACTTTCGCAAGCAGCACTTCCATATGGAAAGGTTTCTGCACAAAGTCGTCTGCTCCCATCTGCATCGCCATCACCATATCCATTGGGTGGTCTCTTGATGATAAGAATAGAATCGGCACTTTGGAAACGGCCCGAATTTCCCTGCACCAATGAAACCCATCAAAGGCTGGGAGCTGAATATCAATAATCACAAGATGAGGCTCTTCCTTCAAAAAGTCATCCATCACCTTTTTAAAATCCGTCGGGCCCACCACTTCCATCGACCATTGGCTAAACCGTTCTTTGATTAAATGAAAAATAGATGGATCATCTTCTATTAAAAAAATTTTCATTTTTTCAACCTCTCACGAAAGTTTATTTATATTTATATATTGTAATTTATTTTGCGATTTGTGTAAGAAAATCATTTTTATAACTTTTTTCATTAGAAAATTCTCTTTTAATCAGTATAATGGAACAAAAGACTATCGTGCATTTAAAGGAGATGTGTTTTGTGGACATCCGCCAAATTGAATATTTTACTGAAGTTGCAAAACACCTTAGTTTCACAAAAGCGGCTTCTACTTTGCACGTTTCCCAGCCATCTATCAGTAAAGCCATTCAAAATTTAGAAGCTGAGCTTGGGGTTCCATTATTTTATCGTTCTTCAAAACAATTGGAGTTGACGGACGCGGGAAAGGCGGTACTTGCCAATGCGCAGCACGTTCTTTCCGCCTTTAAAAATCTACGTTCTGAACTTACCGATTTAATGGAACTAAAAAAGGGAGAAATCCGGATTGGGATTCCACCAATTGTGGGAGTGGAATTTTTCTCTAAAATTATTAGTTTGTATAAAGAAAAATATCCATATATTGAAATCAAACTAACGGAAGTCGGAACGAAGAAAATCCGTCAAGGGGTGGAAGAGGGAGAATTAGATATCGGCCTGATTTGCAACTTATGTGTGCCCAATGATCAATTAGAGGCCATCAGTATTTTGAAAGATCCGCTCATGTTAATTGTTCATAAAGATCATCCTCTTGCTGCAAATCCGTCAGTTGAAATAGCGCAGTTGGAAAAAGAGGCCTTTATCATTTACCGGAAGGACTTTACTTTATATGATCGCATCATTGAAGAATGCTCAAAAAACGGCTTCTATCCAACTATTGTGTGTGAATCGTCCCAAAAGGATTTAATTGTTGAAATGGTTGCCGCAAAAGTCGGCATTGCACTGCTTCCGAAAAAAATCTGCAAAAAACTCCAAAATGATAAAATTGTTTCAATCCCATTCAAACAAGAAAATCTCTTTTTGGAATTAGGGTTGACTTGGAAAAAGAATAAATATTTATCCTTTGCCGTACGGGAATTTATTGATTTAGCCCATCAGTTTATCCCGAAATAAAAAGACATGCCTCCTTCCATTAGGAGCGCATGTCTTTTATTTGGATTAATTTGCGCTAACTACGCCGTATTTTTGTTTTGCTTCTAGGCGACGTTTGTGTAGGATTGGTTCAGTGTAGCCATTTGGCTGTTCATAACCTTTGAAGATAAGGTCGCAAGCTGCTTGGAAACCAACAGACTCTTCAAAGTTTGGAGCCATTGGGCGATAGTTTGGATCCGCTTCATTTTGCTTATCCACCACTACAGCCATGCGTTTTAATGTTTCATACACTTGCTCTTTTGTTACAATGCCATGGTGCAACCAGTTGGCGATATGTTGGCTGGAAATACGAAGCGTTGCACGGTCTTCCATTAAGCCGATATTGTTAATGTCTGGCACTTTTGAGCATCCAACGCCTTGTTCAACCCAGCGAATTACGTAACCTAAAATTCCTTGGCAGTTGTTGTCCAACTCTTCTTGAATTTCTTCTGGGCTCCAGTTTGGATTTTTCGCTACAGGAATTTGAAGAATAGCATCTTGTAAATCTTCAAAATCTGTGATGCCTTTTTGCACTTCTTTTACATCGACTAAATGATAGTGGATGGAGTGCAATGTAGCAGCTGTTGGAGATGGTACCCAAGCTGTATTGGCACCAGCTTTTGGATGAGCGATTTTTTGCTCAAGCATAGCTGCCATTAAGTCAGGCATTGCCCACATTCCTTTACCAATTTGTGCATGGCCTTGCAAGCCGCATTGTAATCCGACAAATACATTTGATTTTTCGTATGCATTTAACCAAACAGAAGATTTCATTTCGTTTTTGCGAATCATTGGTCCAGCTTCCATGGATGTATGGATTTCATCCCCAGTTCTGTCTAGGAATCCTGTATTGATGAAGATAATGCGTTCTTTTACTTCTTTAATGCAGTTTTTCAAGTTCAATGTTGTGCGACGTTCTTCATCCATTACGCCCACTTTCAATGTGTAGCGTTCAAGGCCTAGCAAATCTTCAATACGGCCAAACAATTTATTTGTGAAAGCCACTTCTTTTGAGCCGTGCATTTTTGGTTTTACAATGTAAATTGAACCTTTTTTGGAGTTTTTATATTTCGATTTTCCAATCACATCAAGTTTCGCAATTAAGCTTGTAATCACGCCATCCATAATTCCTTCTGGGATTTCTTCGCCGTTTTTGTCTAAGATGGCATTTGTTGTCATTAAGTGTCCTACGTTGCGGACAAACATCAATGAACGGCCAGGTAATGTAAATTCATTACCATTTAAATCTTTATATGTGCGGTCAGGATTTAAAGTACGAGTCAAAGTTTTTGAACCTTTTTCGAAAGTCGCAGATAAATCCCCACGAACTAATCCTAGCCAGTTGCTGTAAACAAGCACTTTATCTTCTGCATCCACAGCGGCAACAGAGTCTTCACAGTCCATGATCGTTGTCACAGCAGCTTCTAAAATGATGTCTTTAATGCCGGCAGGGTCGTCTTTGCCCACTGGATGATTGCGGTCGATTTGAATTTCAATATGCAAGTCATTGTTTTTCAATAAAACAACCGAAGGATCTTCTGGAGAACCTGTATAACCTGCTGCTTTTGACTCATCTACAAGGCTAGTTTTGTTGCCGTTTGCTAGTGTCACAACTAATTTTCCATCTTCAATCGCATATTTTATAGCATCAAGATGAGATGCATCTTTTAATGGAACTGCCTGATCTAAAAATTTCTTGGAGTATTCAATTACCTTTTGACCGCGAACTGGGTTGTAGCTAGTGCCTTTTTCAGCGCCGTCTTCTTCGCTGATGGCATCTGTTCCATATAATGCATCGTAAAGGCTTCCCCAACGAGCATTGGCAGCGTTTAATGCATAACGGCCATTGCTTACTGGCACTACTAATTGAGGACCAGCTTGAACTGCCACTTCATCATCCACATTTTCTGTTGTCACTTCAAAGTCTTCTACTTGTGGCTCAATATAGCCGATCTCTTGTAAGAATGCTTTATATTTATCAAAGTCAAAATTACCCCGGTTTTCTCTATGCCAATTATGGATTGCTTCTTCCAACTCTCTGCGTTTTTCAAGAAGCTCCTTGTTTTCAGGTGTTAAATCATGAATGATTTGATCAAATCCTGCCCAGAACGCGTCTTGATTCACTTCTGCTTCAGGCAAGACTTCGTTTACAAAATCATACAATATTTTCGCTACTTGCAAATTCCCTACTTGAACATAATTCGCCATATACCGCATCCCCCTTGCGTATTTTTCCCAATTTATTTTTGAAGATATCGAAATCTTCTTAATTTCATTATAATAGAAAAACTTCGTATAAATGAAATACATATTTTGAATAAACTATATGCCCATTATCTATAGAACCATAAAAAATAGCCATCTTGTAGAAACATCTACAAGATGGCTTCAGTTGTAAGCTATTTTTTGTTCAATTATTTAATGATTTCAGATACAGAACCTGCACCTACAGTACGTCCACCTTCACGGATTGAGAATTTAGTACCTTCTTCAATCGCGATTGGTGAGATCAATTCTACTGTCATTTCTACGTTATCTCCAGGCATAACCATTTCTACGCCTTCTGGTAATGTGATTACGCCAGTAACGTCTGTAGTACGGAAGTAGAATTGTGGACGGTAGTTAGAGAAGAATGGAGTATGACGTCCACCTTCTTCTTTTGATAATACGTAAACTTGTGCTTTGAAAGCAGTGTGTGGTGTAATAGAACCTGGTTTTGCTAATACTTGACCACGTTGTACTTCGTCACGAGAAATACCGCGAAGAAGTGCACCGATGTTGTCACCAGCTTCAGCATAGTCAAGTAATTTACGGAACATTTCGATACCAGTTACAGTTGTTTTTGTTGGCTCATCAGCAAGACCGATGATTTCTACTTCGTCACCAACTTTAAGTTGACCGCGTTCTACACGACCAGTTGCAACTGTACCACGACCAGTGATAGAGAATACGTCTTCTACTGGCATCATGAATGGTTTATCAACTTCACGTTGTGGAGTTGGAATGTATTCGTCAACTGCATCCATTAATTCAATGATTTTTTCTTCCCATTCAGCATCTCCTTCAAGAGCTTTAAGAGCAGAACCTTTGATTACAGGAACTTCGTCGCCTGGGAAGTCATATTCTGAAAGCAAGTCGCGAACTTCCATTTCTACTAATTCTAATAATTCTGGATCGTCTACCATATCGCATTTGTTTAAGAATACTACTAGGTATGGTACACCTACTTGGCGAGAAAGTAGGATGTGTTCACGAGTTTGTGGCATTGGACCGTCAGCAGCAGATACTACTAGAATACCGCCGTCCATTTGAGCTGCACCAGTGATCATGTTTTTAACGTAGTCAGCGTGTCCTGGGCAGTCTACGTGTGCATAGTGGCGTTTTTCAGTTTCATATTCAACGTGAGAAGTGTTGATTGTGATACCGCGTTCTTTTTCTTCTGGCGCGTTATCGATTTGGTCGTAAGATTTAGCTTCACCACCGATGCGTTTTGCAAGAACTGTAGCGATAGCAGCTGTTAAAGTAGTTTTACCGTGGTCAACGTGACCGATTGTACCAATGTTAACGTGTGGTTTTGAACGATCGAATTTTTCTTTAGCCATTAGAGAAAGCCTCCTATTTCTTATATTTTTTTATTTATTATTACAACTGCTGACAAGAAAGAATTTCCTTGTCATACAATCATAGCTTACAAATTATTTATACTTGATACAAGGTGAGATTTCAATTATTATTCACCTTTATTTTTTTTGATAATTTCTTCTGCAATGGATTTTGGTACTTCTTCATAATGGTCAAATACCATTGAGAATACACCGCGTCCTTGAGTTGCAGAACGAAGCGTTGTTGCATAACCAAACATTTCAGCAAGTGGAACCATTGCACGAACTACTTGTGCATTACCGCGAGCTTCCATACCTTCAACGCGACCGCGGCGAGCAGTTACGTGACCCATAATATCTCCTAGATATTCTTCAGGTACTACAACTTCCACTTTCATGATTGGTTCAAGCAATACAGGATCACATTTTGAAGCTGCATTTTTCAATGCCATAGATGCAGCGATTTTGAACGCCATTTCACTGGAGTCCACATCATGGTATGAACCATCGAATAATTTCGCTTTAATGTCGATAATTGGGTAACCAGCAATAACACCATTTTGCATAGCATCTTTTAATCCTGCTTCAACAGCTGGAATATATTCGCGTGGAACTACCCCACCGACAATAGCATTTTCGAATTCGAAGCCTTTTCCTTCTTCGTTTGGTGAGAACTCGATCCATACGTGACCATATTGACCGCGACCACCAGATTGGCGAACGAATTTACCTTCAACTTGAGCAGTCTTGCGGAATGTTTCACGATATGAAACTTGAGGAGCACCAACGTTCGCTTCTACTTTGAATTCGCGTTTTAGACGGTCAACGATGATATCAAGGTGAAGCTCACCCATACCTGAGATGATTGTTTGACCTGTTTCTTGGTCTGTATGCGCACGGAATGTTGGGTCTTCTTCTTGAAGTTTTCCAAGCGCTGTACTCATTTTATCTTGGTCTGCTTTTGATTTTGGTTCAATAGCAACTGAGATAACTGGTTCTGGGAATTCCATTGATTCTAAGATAACAGGATGCTTGTCGTCACATAATGTGTCGCCAGTTACTGTATCTTTTAAACCAACTGCTGCAGCAATATCTCCTGCAAATACTTTTGTAATTTCTTCACGGTGATTTGCGTGCATTTGAAGGATACGTCCAATACGTTCACGTTTATTTTTTGTAGAGTTTAGAACGTATGAACCAGAATCTAATACACCTGAGTATACACGGAAGAATGTTAACTTACCAACATATGGGTCAGTCATAACTTTGAACGCTAATGCTGAGAATGGTTCATCATCGCTTGCATGGCGTTCTACTTCTTCTCCATCAGGTGTTGTTCCTTTAATTGCAGGAATATCAATAGGTGATGGTAGGTAATCAACTACTGCATCAAGCATTAATTGAACACCTTTGTTTTTGAACGCACTACCGCATAGAACTGGATAGAATTCTACTGCGATTGTCGCTTTACGAATAGCCGCTTTTAACTCTTCAACAGTGATTTCTTCACCAGCGAAGTATTTTTCCATTAATTCTTCGTCTAGTTCAGCAACTGCTTCAATAAGTTTTTCGCGGTATTCTTCAGCTTGTGCTTTGTATTCTTCTGGAATTTCACCTTGTTCAATTTCAGTACCAAGGTCGTTTTTATAGAAAGTAGCTTTCATTTCAACTAAATCGATGATACCATTGAATGTATCTTCAGCACCGATTGGTAGTTGAACAGGATGTGCGTTTGCTTGTAGGCGATCACGAAGCGTACTTACTGAATACAAGAAATCGGCACCGATTTTATCCATTTTGTTTACAAATACGATACGTGGAACACCGTATGTTGTAGCTTGGCGCCATACTGTTTCAGTTTGTGGCTCAACGCCGGATTGGGCATCAAGTACTGTAACTGCACCATCAAGTACGCGCAAAGAACGTTCAACTTCTACAGTGAAGTCTACGTGTCCTGGTGTGTCGATGATGTTAATGCGATGACCTTTCCACTGAGCTGTTGTCGCAGCAGAAGTGATTGTAATACCACGTTCTTGCTCTTGCTCCATCCAGTCCATTTGAGAGGCACCTTCGTGAGTTTCACCAATTTTGTGAATCTTACCAGTGTAATAAAGGATCCGCTCAGTTGTTGTTGTTTTACCAGCATCAATATGAGCCATAATCCCAATATTACGTGTATTCTCTAGGGAGAATTCGCGTTTCATAGGGAATTGTCTCCTTCCATATTGGGTTTAGACTAAATATGTTATATTTAAATTTTGTACTAGCATAGAGCTAGTACAAAATTTAGATTACCAACGATAGTGTGCAAATGCTTTGTTTGCTTCTGCCATTTTGTGCATGTCTTCGCGTTTTTTCACTGCAGCACCAGTATTGTTTGCAGCATCTAAAATTTCATTCGCTAAACGCTCTTCCATTGTTTTTTCACCGCGAAGGCGCGCATAGTTTACTAAATAGCGAAGACCTAAAGTAATACGACGGTCTGGACGAACTTCAACCGGTACTTGATAGTTAGAACCACCAACACGGCGAGCACGTACCTCAAGAACTGGCATTACGTTGTTTAATGCTTCCTCGAACACTTCAAGAGGTTCTCTACCAGTACGTTCTCTTACGATATCAAACGCACCGTAAAGAATTCTTTGTGCAGTACCTTTCTTACCATCGATCATGATTTTATTGATTAAGCGTGTTACTAATTTTGAATTGTAAATTGGGTCAGGTAACACGTCGCGTTTTGGAACTGGACCTTTACGTGGCATGTGTTTTCCTCCTTTCACAATCGTGATTTATTTATTATTATTTTTTCTCTTTTGGTTTTTTCGTACCGTATAAAGAGCGAGATTGTTTACGATCTGTTACACCTGCAGTATCAAGAGCACCACGGATGATGTGATAACGTACCCCTGGTAAGTCTTTTACACGTCCACCACGGATTAATACAACACTGTGTTCTTGTAAGTTATGGCCTTCACCAGGAATGTAAGCTGTAACTTCGATTTGGTTAGTTAAGCGAACACGAGCGTATTTACGTAACGCAGAGTTTGGTTTTTTAGGTGTCATTGTACCAACACGTGTACATACTCCGCGTTTTTGTGGTGAATTAACGTTAGTCAAAGATTTTTTAAAGCTGTTGTAACCTTTGTTTAACGCAGGTGATTTTGATTTAGTAATTTTAGATTTACGAGGCTTACGTACCAATTGGTTAATTGTAGGCATCTGTTTTTCCTCCCTTCATTTCATCATTTTTTAATACCACATATCCAGGTGGTTCATTTTTAAGGTAAAAACAAAGCTTTTGTGTTTTTTCACAAAAACTAATCCGCAGCAATCGCAACAACTGCAGCTCCAACTTGGATTCCGCACGCTTTGCCAAGCTCTTTTCTGGATTCCACAAAAATGACTGGAATTCCATTTTCTTCTGCAAGTGCAATAACGGGTTGAGTGATCCGTTCTTCTGCATCCTGTGCAATAATAATCTCTTTAGCCCGGCCAGCTTTTATTGCTTTTACTGCCTGCTTTGTTCCTATGATTGTTTTAGTTGCCTGTTTTACTTTTTCATAAGACATTTACATATCCTCCGAAGTAGAAACAGTTGCTATCAACCCTAAGTATATTATCATTATCATTTCAATTTGTCAATTTATTTTTATTGGATGATAAAAATTATTTCTAATAATTATTTAAGGAAACCCAGTGGAGGCTTGAAGTAATTAAGCCTTCCACTGGTCAAAGGAAAATTTTAGACGACTTGTCAATTACTCAACAGAAGTTACTTTATCTTGAGCGTCAACAGGCGTTTCTTTGATTTTGATTTGACGGTATCTTTGCATACCTGTACCTGCTGGAACAAGTTTTCCTAGAATTACGTTTTCTTTGAGTCCAAGCAATGGATCTCGTTTACCTTTGATTGCTGCATCTGTTAATACGCGAGTTGTTTCTTGGAAGGATGCAGCAGATAAGAACGATTCTGTTTCAAGAGATGCTTTTGTAATACCAAGAATAACCGGACGGCAAGTTGCAGGGATTTTTCCGTTCATAATTGCTTCTCTGTTTGCATCTGTGAATTGATGGATATCAAGAAGCGTTCCTGGAAGCAAGTCTGTATCTCCCGCTTCGATGACGCGAACTTTTCGAAGCATTTGGCGAACCATTACTTCGATGTGTTTGTCGCCGATTTCTACCCCTTGCATACGGTATACTTTTTGAACTTCTTTTAACAGATACTCTTGAACTGTTGCTACGTCTTTTACTTTCAATAATTGTTTTGGATCGATTGAACCATCTGTAAGCACTTGGCCAGGTTCCACTTCATCTCCAAGCGCCACTTTCAAGCGTGCGTTATATGGTGCTTGATATTTGCGAGTTTCAATTTCGCCGGCAACTGTAATTTCTCTTAAACCATCGCGGCTTTCTTCAATATCAGTCACCACGCCTCGGATTTCAGAAATAATCGCTTGCCCTTTTGGATTGCGAGCTTCAAAGATTTCTTGGATACGTGGAAGACCTTGCGTGATGTCGTTACCAGCAACCCCACCAGTGTGGAATGTACGCATCGTTAATTGGGTACCTGGTTCACCGATGGATTGGGCTGCAATAATACCAACTGCTTCACCCACTTCAACTTCTTCACCAGTCGCCAAGTTAATGCCGTAGCATTTTTTACATACACCATGTCTTGTATTGCATGTAAAGGCTGAACGAATTGTCACTTTTTCAATGCCAGCATCAATAATTTTACGAGCAATATCTTGGGTGATGAGGCTGTCGCGTTCTACAAGCACTTCGCCTGTTTCAGGATGACGTACTGTTTTCTTCGCATATCGTCCAACAATACGTTCTTCCAGTGATTCAATGACTTCAGTTCCATCCATTAATGCGCCAATTGTTAATCCGCGGTCTGTACCGCAATCTTCTTCGCGGATAATCACGTCTTGGGCAACGTCCACAAGACGGCGAGTCAAATATCCAGAGTCCGCTGTTTTTAACGCTGTATCGGCAAGACCTTTACGGGCACCGTGTGTCGAAATGAAGTACTCCAATACGCTTAAACCTTCGCGGAAGGAAGATTTAATAGGGAGCTCGATGATACGACCAGCTGGGTTGGCCATCAGACCACGCATACCAGCAAGCTGAGTAAAGTTCGATGCGTTACCGCGGGCACCAGAGTCACTCATCATGAAGATTGGGTTCAATTTTGGTAATGAGTTCATTAATTTTGCTTGGATTTCATCTTTCGCCTCAGACCAGCTGGAAATCACTCGGTCATATCGTTCTTCTTCCGTAATTAAACCGCGGCGGAATTGTTGCATGACTTTATCCACTTTTTTCTGAGCTTTATCCAAGATTTCTTTCTTTTCTGGCAATACAAGGATGTCCGCAATACTTACCGTAATACCCGCACGTGTTGAATACTTAAATCCTAAGTCTTTCAAGCGGTCAAGCATTTTGGAAGTTTCCGTAATATGGAATCGTTTGAATACTTCCGCGATAATGCTTCCCAAGAATTTTTTGCGGAAAGGTGTAATGAGCTCTTGATCTTCGATGTATTTTTTCAATACTGCTTTCCGTTGATATTCAATTTTTTCTTTTTCAGAAAGTTGGTTGTATTCTTCAGAAGCTTCCAGTTCTTTCAACATTTCATCGTCAATTCTCAAGTCGACGAAATATTTGTCTGGAGTCGCTACTTCCAAGTTGTAAGATGTTGGTTCGTTAATGTATGGGAAAGACTCTGGCAAAATTTCATTAAAGATAATTTTACCTACTGTTGTAATCAAGAATTTTTTATTTTGCTCTTCCGTAAATGTTTTATTGTTTAAAGAGCTTGCTTTTACAGCAATTCGGCTATGCAAGTGCACATTGCCGTTTTGGTAAGCGACTAACACTTCATTAGGGCTTGAGAAGATTGAGCCTTCTCCACGAGCTCCTTTACGTTCAAGCGTTAAGTAATAGTTTCCTAATACCATGTCTTGGGACGGTGTTACGACTGGCTTACCGTCTTTAGGATTCAAAATGTTTTGAGCCGCAAGCATTAAAAGACGCGCTTCTGCTTGAGCTTCAGCTGATAACGGTACGTGTACGGCCATTTGGTCTCCGTCAAAGTCTGCGTTATAAGCTGTACATACAAGTGGATGCAAACGAATCGCGCGACCTTCAACCAACGTTGGCTCGAATGCTTGAATACCCAATCGGTGAAGTGTTGGAGCGCGGTTTAGTAGTACTGGATGTTCTTTGATCACATCTTCTAATACATCCCATACTTCGTTGTGCATGCGTTCAATTTTGCGTTTTGCACTCTTAATGTTATGGGCCAAACCTCTTTCAACAAGCTCTTTCATAACAAATGGCTTGAATAATTCAATGGCCATTTCTTTTGGCAAACCGCATTGATACATTTTTAGGTTTGGACCTACAACGATAACGGAACGGCCTGAGTAGTCAACACGTTTACCAAGCAAGTTTTGACGGAAACGACCCTGTTTACCTTTTAACATATGAGATAAAGATTTTAACGGTCGGTTACCAGGGCCTGTTACAGGGCGGCCTCTGCGTCCATTATCAATTAAGGCATCTACTGCTTCTTGCAGCATGCGTTTTTCGTTTTGAACGATGATGCTTGGAGCACCTAAATCAAGTAACCGTTTTAGACGATTGTTCCGGTTAATTACGCGGCGATATAAATCGTTCAAGTCTGAAGTAGCAAAACGTCCACCATCAAGCTGTACCATTGGTCGAAGTTCTGGTGGAATAACAGGAAGCACTTCCAAAACCATCCATTCCGGTCTGTTGCCAGAGCTGCGGAAAGATTCAATGACTTCAAGGCGTTTAATGGCACGTGTACGGCGTTGGCCTTGAGCAGTTTTTAATTCCTCTTTTAATTTATTTGCTTCTTCTTCTAAATCAATTTGTTCGAGCAGTTTTTTAATGGCTTCAGCACCCATGCCTACTTCGAAACTATTGCCGAATTTTGAGCGATATGTGCGATATTCTTTTTCAGATAATAACTGTTTCTTTTCTAGTGTTGTAGCACCTGGATCGATAACTACATAAGATGCAAAGTAAATAACTTCCTCAAGTGCTCTAGGGGACATATCAAGAATCAGACCCATACGGCTTGGAATTCCTTTGAAGTACCAGATATGGGAAACTGGCGCCGCAAGTTCAATATGGCCCATGCGTTCACGGCGAACCTTTGCTCGTGTTACTTCAACGCCGCATCGATCACATACTACACCTTTATAACGAACACGTTTATATTTTCCACAGTGGCATTCCCAGTCTTTTGTAGGACCAAAAATGCGTTCGCAGAAAAGACCGTCTTTTTCAGGTTTTAATGTACGATAGTTAATTGTTTCAGGTTTTTTTACTTCTCCATAAGACCAAGAGCGGATTTTATCTGGTGAAGCTAAACCAATTTTCATAAATTCGAATTCATTTACGTCAACCAAGGAGCCTACCTCCCTTAAATAAGTCCTTATGACATTCCATTTTTATTCAAAAGCCTAAAGGTTTAATAGGGCAGGACAAAATCCTGCCCGCATTTATTATTTTTGAGTTTCAACAGGTTTTTCTTCTTTAGCTGGCAAGATATTGAGAGCATCTGCTGGTTGAAGATCCTCTTCATCATCCATATCTCTCAATTCGATTTCTTCTTCGTCAACTGTGAGCATTTTCACGTCTAATCCTAGTGATTGAAGTTCTTTAATTAACACTTTGAAACTTTCTGGTACGCCTGGTTCAGGAACACTTTCGCCTTTTACGATGGCTTCGTAAGTTTTCACGCGGCCTACAACGTCATCGGATTTGATTGTTAATAATTCTTGAAGTGTATAAGCTGCACCATAAGCTTCTAGTGCCCAAACCTCCATCTCACCGAAACGTTGTCCGCCGAACTGCGCTTTACCGCCCAGTGGCTGTTGCGTTACGAGCGAGTATGGACCAGTTGAACGGGCATGAAGTTTATCATCAACCATGTGGGCGAGTTTAATCATGTACATGATGCCGACAGATACTCGGTTATCAAACGGTTCTCCCGTGCGTCCATCGTAAAGGATTGTCTTACCGTCTCGAGCAATTCCCGCTTCTTCCATTGTACTCCAAACATCTTCTTCGTTGGCTCCATCAAATACTGGAGTAGCCATGTATTGACCTAATTTTCGAGCAGCCATACCTAAGTGAAGTTCCAACACTTGTCCGATGTTCATACGAGACGGTACGCCCAATGGATTTAACATGATGTCAACTGGAGTTCCGTCTGGCAAGAATGGCATATCTTCTTCAGGTAATATGCGGGAAATAACCCCTTTGTTACCGTGGCGTCCGGCCATTTTGTCACCGACGCGGATTTTGCGTTTTTGAACAATGTAAACACGCACGAGCTGGTTAACTCCTGGTGGCAATTCATCTCCATCTTCGCGGTTGAAGACTTTTACATCAAGAACGATACCACCTGCTCCGTGTGGTACACGCAATGATGTATCACGCACTTCGCGGGCTTTTTCACCGAAAATCGCATGGAGCAATCGTTCTTCAGCTGTTAACTCTGTAACTCCTTTTGGCGTTACTTTCCCTACTAAGATATCTCCATCGCGCACCTCTGCACCAATGCGGACAATACCGCGATCGTCAAGGTTGCGAAGTGCATCTTCGCCCACATTTGGAATATCGCGAGTAATTTCTTCTGGACCTAATTTTGTATCACGAGCTTCTGATTCATATTCTTCAATATGAATGGATGTATACACATCATCTTTTACAAGACGTTCGTTCATGATAATCGCGTCTTCGTAGTTGAAACCTTCCCATGTCATGAAGGCAACAAGAACGTTGCGACCTAAAGCAAGTTCGCCTTTATCCATGGAAGGACCATCCGCTAAGATATCTCTTGGTTTTACGCGATCTCCAACTTTCACGATTGGACGTTGGTTAATGCATGTACCGTGGTTGGAACGTTGGAATTTCTGAAGCTTATAGACATCTAGTTCGCCTTTTACTTCTTTGCCATCTTTCACTTCAATGCGGCGAACGCGAATCTCTCTTGATTCCACATGTTCCACGATACCTTCGTGTTTGCAGACTACCGCAGCACCGGAGTCACGAGCGGCAACGTATTCCATTCCTGTCCCTACATAAGGAGCTTCCGGTTGGATTAATGGCACTGCCTGACGCTGCATGTTTGCCCCCATCAACGCGCGGTTGGAGTCGTCGTTTTCTAAGAACGGAATACATGCTGTCGCTGCAGATACTACTTGTTTTGGTGATACGTCCATGTAGTCAACTAATTCTCTTTTGAAAACTGTGTTGTCTCCACGGAAACGACCTAAAACTTCTTCTTTGGCAAATGTACCGTCTGGATTCAACGGTGAGTTCGCTTGAGCCACGATATAGTTGTCTTCTTCATCCGCTGTCAAGTAGTCAATCTGATCTGTTACTCGCCCTGTTTCAGGGTCAACTCGGCGGTATGGGGTTTCAATAAAGCCGAATTTATTCACTTTTGCATAAGTTGATAGCGAGTTGATTAATCCGATGTTTGGACCCTCTGGCGTTTCAATCGGACACATACGACCATAGTGTGAGTAGTGAACGTCGCGCACTTCCATACCTGCACGTTCTCTCGTTAAACCACCTGGTCCTAAGGCAGAAAGACGGCGTTTATGCGTTAATTCTGCTAGCGGGTTTGTTTGGTCCATAAATTGAGATAATTGCGAGCTACCAAAGAACTCTTTAATTGCTGCAATCACAGGACGAATATTAATCAATTGTTGCGGCACGATGGAAGCCGTATCGTTAATGGACATCCGTTCACGCACTACACGTTCCATACGGGAAAGTCCAATGCGGAATTGATTTTGCAACAATTCCCCAACTGAACGTAAACGACGATTACCTAAATGATCGATGTCATCCACGTTTCCTACGCCATATAGCAAGTTGAAGAAGTATGACAAGGCAGCGATAATATCAGCTGGTGTTAAATGTTTCACTTCCTCTTCAACGTTTGCGTTAGAAATCACGTTGATGATTTTGTCTTCATCATTCGGAGCATATATCTTAATGGATTGGATTGTAATATCTCCATCCAATACACCGCCTACTTGAGATAAAGTACGGAATCCGACACCTTTCTCTAAATAAGGCAGAATTTTATCTAATGTACGGCGATCAAGAATTGTACCCTTTTCGACAATAATTTCCCCTGTTTCAGGGTCGACTAATGTTTCGGCAATTCTTTGATTGAACAAACGATTTTTTATATGCAATTTTTTATTCATTTTATAACGACCAACAGCCGCTAAATCATAGCGTTTCGCATCAAAGAAACGGGAATAAAGCAAGCTTTTGGCGTTTTCAACTGTTGGCGGTTCACCCGGACGAAGGCGTTCATAAATTTCAATCAATGCCTTTTCCGTGCTATCTGTATTGTCTTTTTCAATCGTGTTGCGCAAATATTCGTTGTCGCCGATAATATCAAGAATTTCTTGATCAGAACCAAAGCCTAGCGCTCTTAATAAAACGGTAGCCGGCAATTTACGAGTGCGATCGATGCGGACATAAACAATGTCTTTTGCATCTGTTTCAAACTCTAGCCATGCGCCGCGGTTAGGGATGACCGTTGCACCAAATCCTTTTTTGCCGTTTTTGTCTGTTTTATCGTGATAATATACGCTTGGCGAACGTACCAACTGAGATACGATAACCCGTTCGGCACCATTGATAATAAATGTGCCTGTTTCAGTCATTAATGGGAAATCCCCCATGAACACATCTTGTTCTTTTACTTCATCAGTTTCTTTGTTATGAAGACGTACCTTTACACGCAATGGAGCTGCATAAGTTACATCTCGTTCCTTACATTCATCGACATCATATTTTGGTTCACCTAATGAAAAATCGACAAATTCAAGGGAGAGATTGCCTGTGAAATCCTCAATTGGGGAAATTTCTTTAAACAACTCAAGCAATCCTTCTTTAAGGAACCATTCGTATGAGGATGTTTGAATCTCAATTAAATTTGGAAGCTCCAACACCTCTTTAATGCGCGCAAAGCTTCTACGCTGGCGGTGTCGTCCGTACTGAACTAGTTGACCTGTCAACTTATTCACCCCTCAATAAAGCGATAATAGGTCTTTGCAAAATCTAATAAATGGTGTATGATTTTTCAAAGACAAAAAGAAAACGAGACTTTTCTAAAACCTCATTTTCGATTAAACTTAATTTATCAATGGCAAGTATCCCCACATCAAAATGATTGCATACAAAAGGGCACACTCCCAAAAAATAATATTTTTGCATTTTATTATGTTATCATAGCCGATTTGTCAAGTCAATATTTTATGGTTACTCCTCTTATTTTTCAGCTTTAATAATCCAATAACCTTTTTTCTTCTCCATTATTTCCACTGAACGAAACTTCTCTTCTAAATATTTTAGCGTGGATGGCGCACCTTGTTTCTTCTGAATAACCACCCATAGTTCTCCTCCAACACACAAATATCGGAATGCTCCATCATAGATTTTAAAAACCGTTTCTTTACCTGCACGGATTGGCGGATTTGTCAATACAGCAGCCACTTGGACATCCCCATCTACTGATACGCCGTCGCTTTCATAAATTCGTACATTTTGGATTCCGTTCATTTCAGCGTTCTTCTTCGCCAATTGAACAGCCCGTTCGTTAATGTCCATCATAAAAACGGTCCGCTCAGGATATTGTTTTGCAATGGCCAAACCAATGGGCCCGTAGCCGCAGCCAACATCTAAAACAGCACCATCTACTTCAGGCATTTGAAAGGTTTCAATCAATAAACGCGATCCAAAATCCACTTCGTTTTTGCTAAATACACCCGAATCCGTTTCGAATAATAAAGAATGTCCTAAAAGCACATAACGCCATTGCTGAGGTTTGCTTTCTGTTTGAGGCTTTTTGGAATAATAATGTTCTGTCATATTATTGGGCCTCCCTGAAGAAATGAAGAAAAGCTCGCCAAATACGACGAGCTTTTTTTTATTTTTTAGTATAAATCCATCCTTAAGCAATTATCACTTAAGTTCTACAGAAGCGCCAACTTCTTCAAGTTTAGCTTTGATTTCTTCAGCTTCTTCTTTAGAAACGCCTTCTTTAAGTGGTTTTGGAGCGTTGTCAACTAAGTCTTTAGCTTCTTTTAAGCCTAAGCCAGTAAGTTCACGTACAACTTTGATAACTTTGATTTTTTGGTCGCCAGCGTTAGCAAGTACTACATCGAATTCAGTTTTTTCTTCAGCAGCAGCACCTGCAGCAGCGCCACCAACAACTGCAACTGGAGCAGCAGCTGTTACGCCGAATTCTTCTTCGATTGCTTTTACTAAGTCATTTAATTCAAGAACTGTCATTTCTTTAATAGCTTCAATAATTTGTTCTTTAGTCATTTCATATTCCTCCTATATCGATATTTTTATTAGGCGATTTGCCTGAAATCGAAATGTGGTAAGCGAAAAATTACGCACCTTGTTCTTCTTTTTGTTCCGCAACAGCTTTTGCTGCAAGAGCAAAGTTGCGAATTGGAGCTTGAAGTACAGAAAGCAACATTGATAGTAAACCTTCGCGAGATGGAAGATCAGCAAGAGCTTTAACTTCTTCAACTGTTGCAATGTTTCCTTCAATTACACCTGCTTTAATTTCAAGCGCTTCGTTATCTTTCGCGAATTTGTTAAGAATTTTCGCTGGCGCTACAACATCTTCGCTAGAGAAAGCGATCGCGTTTGGACCTGTTAAATAATCGTTAAGTCCTTCTAATCCAACTTCTTCAACAGCGCGGCGAGTTAAAGTGTTTTTGTAAACTTTAAAGTCAACGCCAGCTTCGCGAAGTTGTTTACGCAATTCTGTCACTTGAGCTACGTTCAAACCGCGGTAGTCAACGATTACTACTGAAGCAGCATTTTTAAATTTATCCGCGATTTCTTGTACTTGCGCTTTTTTGGCTTCAATTGCTTTAGACATTTTGACACCTCCTGTAGAATGGGTCATTCATACCGATAAAACAAAAGCCTCCGTGTAGACACACGAAGGCATAAAACGTCATCATCAAAAGAATCGATTTATGACCTCGGTAGGGAAAGTTTAAGTGCCGGTGCACCCCTACTGTCTACGGTACAAATGAGTCACAATATTCAATTCAGAACATCATCCATAATAATCATGGATAGGAAAATTGTCAATAGTTTTATCCTACTTTTTATTTATTAATTAACTACTACGCTTGAAGCATCCACTTTGATAGATGGACCCATTGTAGTAGTGATGTTCACTGATTTCATGTAAGTACCTTTTGCGGCAGCTGGTTTTGCTTTTTGAATCGCTTCGAATACAGCTAAGAAGTTTTCTACCAATTTTTCAGTTTCAAAAGAAACTTTACCGATTGGTACATGAACGATACCTGCTTTATCAGCGCGGTATTCTACTTTACCAGCTTTGATTTCCGCGATTGCTTTTGCTACATCGAAAGTTACTGTACCTGTTTTCGGGTTTGGCATTAATCCTTTTGGACCTAATACACGACCAAGTTTACCAACTTCACCCATCATGTCAGGTGTAGCTACGATTACATCAAAATCGAACCAACCTTGTTGAATTTTGTTGATGTAATCTACATCGCCTACATAATCTGCACCAGCAGCTTCAGCTTCTTTCGCTTTTTCACCTTTAGCAAATACTAATACGCGTTGAGTTTTACCAGTTCCGTTTGGAAGCACAACTGCTCCGCGGATTTGTTGGTCGTTTTTACGAGTATCAATATTTAAGCGAAAAGCTACTTCTACAGTCGCATCAAATTTAACGTTGCTAGTTTTTTGAGCTAATGCAATTGCTTCTTCTACTGGATACAATTTTGTGCGATCAACTAATTTTAAAAGTTCTTGCATTCTTTTACTACGTTTTGCCATTATTTTTCCTCCTTTGTGGTTTTAGCGGAATTTACCTCCCACGAATAAAGGTTGCGGGTTCTACAGAACTTGCGCAACCTCAAAAACACAACACGATTAATGTGAGATTAGATTAGTCAACAATCTCAATACCCATGCTTCGTGCTGTACCTTCAACCATTCTCATAGCCGCTTCTACAGACGCAGCATTTAAGTCAGGCATTTTAAGTTCTGCGATTTCGCGAACTTTATCGCGTTTAACCGTTGCAACTTTTTTACGATTTGGCTCACCAGAACCTGATTCGATACCAGCTGCTTTTTTAAGTAATACAGCTGCAGGTGGAGTTTTCGTAATGAAAGTAAATGAACGGTCTTCGAATACTGTAATTTCAACAGGTATAATTAAACCTGCTTGATCAGCAGTACGAGCGTTAAATTCTTTACAGAATCCCATGATGTTTACACCAGCTTGACCAAGTGCAGGACCAACTGGTGGAGCTGGGTTCGCTTTACCAGCAGGAATTTGAAGTTTAACAATTTTAATTACTTTTTTAGCCACGAGACACACCTCCTTAAAGTCCGTGATGTGGTATATTGGGTTGCCCCTCCCACTCAAATATCCATTTATCAGCCATGCCGATAAAATATCTTTAGTCAATTCTTCAGACTGTAAAACTAGTCTGACCTATGAAATGATACCATTTTTCAGATTGTTAAGCAAGCAAAAATATTATGAAGCAATAAAATATTTGCAATTTAAGCTAATTTCGTCATTTAAATTTATACTCGCTGCACTTGTTCAAAATCAAGTTCCATTTTTGTTTCGCGACCAAACATGTCGACAGAAACTTTCACTTTTCCTTTATCTACATCAATTTCTTCAACATTTCCTTTGAAGTTCTTGAACGGACCTTCTAACACTTCCACTAAATCGCCGACAGAAATATCCAATTCGCCAATGGCTTTTTTGTGAAGTCCCATGGAGCGTAATAAACGATCCGCTTCTTCCGGAAGTAGCGGCGTCGGTTTTGCGCCCCCGCCTGAAGAGCCGATAAATCCTGTTACGCCTGGAGTGTTTCGCACAACATACCAAGACTCATCTGTTAAAATCATTTCAACTAGTACATAGCCTGGGAATACTTTGCGTTTCACTGTGCGTTTTTTTCCATCTTTTAAATCTGTTTCTTCATGTTCAGGAATAATAACCCGGAAAATTAGATCTTGCATTCCCATTGTTTCTACACGTTTTTCCAGATTCGCCTTCACACGATTTTCATAACCTGAATAAGTGTGAACTACATACCATTGTTTTTCCATAATGTTGCCGGACTATTCGTCCTTCCCTCCTTTACATATGCGCATCCCTGACGGCGGCTGGTTCCGTATTACTATTATAAAGTAAAACAAATGAAAAAAACCCGTAGAAGAACAAACGGGCTATTTTCAAAAAATATGTTTACTCAAATAATTATATATTTAAATACCAACGGAACAATTCAGAAACACCTAAATCCACTAGCAGAAAGAAGAGCGCGAAAAAGATTACCGTCGTCACTACAACTACTGTGTATTTTGTAAGCTCTTTACTTTTCGGCCAGCTTGTCTTCCTCATTTCTGTCACGACTTCTTGCAGAAACTTTTTAATTTTGCCCATTCTCGCTTAACCTCCGAATAACTCATCTATGTTCTCTATATCAACTAGCGGGTTTGTTTGTGCAACGTATGCCGTTTGCAATGTGGACAATACTTTTTTAGCATCAATCTAGTTGTATTTTCTTTTTCAGGGTAAGTGTAATTTCGCGAACCACACTCTTCACAGCATAAAACGATTTTCTTTGCCATAAGAATAACCTCTATTCTGGCATTTTATCTTTTAAAGACTAACACCAAAAAAACAAGCTGTCAATAATAGCAAATATAGTTTTCAAATAATTTCTCCATTTTCTAAATGGCGCTCTAATTTTCGCTTGACTCTTTGTAACGCATTGTCAATGGATTTCACATGGCGATTTAATTCTTCAGAGATTTCATTATAGGATTGTCCATCCAAGTATAATGAAAGTACTTGTTGTTCAAGTTCGCTCAATATTTCACTGATTTTTTCCTCCAAATGGGAGTACTCTTCACGATTAATCATTAAATGTTCAGGGTTTTCAGATTCCGCACCTGTTATGACGTCCATCAACGTCCGATCGGATTCTTCATCATAAATCGGCTTATCTAATGAAACATAAGAATTGAGCGGAATATGTTTTTGGCGCGTAGCTGTCTTAATAGCCGTAATAATTTGACGCGTAATACATAATTCCGCAAAAGCTTTGAAGGAAGTTAATTTATCCCCTTTAAAATCTCTCACAGCTTTATATAAGCCAATCATGCCTTCTTGGATGATATCTTCCTTATCCGCCCCGATTAAAAAATAAGAACGCGCTTTTGTTTTTACGAATACCCGATATTTATTAATTAAATAATCCAACGCCTCTGTATTCCCTTGGTGCACTAGTTCGACAAGCTGTTCATCCGTTAGCTCTTCAAAAGATTGTGCTGTTTGCGATTGCTCTGTTTTTAGCAACGGCCTCACCCCAGACGTATAAATCGTATTAGGAACAGTATATATGAGTTGGAAAATATAGGTCAATGAGTTATTTTAACCCTCTTCTCCATTTTTCAAAGGTTAACTCTACTTCTTTCGATAATGGAATTCTAGATTTCGGCCTTTCTTTCTGCGATGTTTCCACCTTTTTTGATATATTTGATTGAATAATCTCCAATTCTATTTCTAGTTCACGGGCTGATTTTCTCAAAGCGCCGTTTCCAAATATAACGTTTTGTTCAGTCATGTCGGAGGTGGCGACATAAATTTGGACTTTCCGTTTTTTTAATTCATTTGACAATTTTTCGATTCGTTCATCCGCCGTTTCATTCTTTTTGGTATAAATAACTTCCACCGAATTTTGAAGATAAGATCTTTCGGCTCCTGAAACATGGTATGCATCAAATACGACTATGACGCGCCACCCCATCACCGCCTGATATTCTGCCAAGAGTTCCACCAGGCGGTTTCTCGCCTCCTCCAAATTGGTATCTTTTAAAGACCGCAATTCTTTCCAAGCACCAATCATATTGTAACCGTCAACGATTAAAATGTTCTCCATGACTAATCATTCACTTCTTGCCTTTTTCGATACACTTCATACATTAATAATGCCGCTGCAACAGAAGCATTCAATGAATTGACGTGTCCAACCATTGGCAAAGAATAGAGAAAATCGCATTTTTCCTTCAGTAGACGGCTCATACCTTTCCCTTCGCTTCCGATAATGATTGCTAAAGGCAAGGCAGCATCCATTTTTCGATAATCAATGCTGCCTTTTGCATCTGTCCCCGCAATCCAAAGGCCTCTTTCTTTTAATTCATCTACCGTTTGAGCCAAATTGTTCACCCGGCAAACAGGAACATGCTCAATTGCCCCGGTAGATGCTTTCGCTACCGTTGCAGTAAGACCTACAGAACGTCTCTTGGGTATAATTATACCATGAACGCCAATCGCATCAGCAGTTCTGATAATAGAACCTAAATTATGCGGATCTTCTAATTCATCTAAAATGATGAAAAACGGATCTTCCTTTCTTTCTTTCGCCACCTGAAACAAGTCAGCCAGCTCCGCATATTTATAAGCAGCCACAGAAGCGGCAATCCCTTGATGATTAGCGTTTGTTAACTGGTCAATTTTTTTCTTTGGCACATATTGTATAAATACTCCGCGTTCACGAGCTAAATCTAGCAATTCTTTAATCCCAGATTTTTTCACGCCTTCGCTAATCCAAATTTTATTGATTTCCCGCCCTGAACGAAGGGCTTCCAACACCGGGTTCTTTCCAGCAATGATTTCTCCATTCTCGCTCATTTCGCGCCTCCTTTCTCTTCTTCAACGATTTGTATTGCGTAATCAATAATTTTGTTGACGCGCTCATATTGCTTCGTCAAATATAGAGAACCTAGAATTGCTTCAAATCCAGAGCTGTTGCGATAAGTTATCACATCCGTATTTTTCGGGACAGTGCCGGATTTTGCATTGCGGCCCCTTCTAAAAATCGCCAGTTCTTCATCCGTTAAAAACTGTTCTTCTATCATGCGACGGACAATCATAGATTGAGCTTTGGCAGAAACATATTTAGTTGCCTCATGGTGCAGCGTATTTGGCTTCATGCGGCCGCTCAAAAGCAAATGTTCTCTGATGTGCAGTTCCAACACCGCATCTCCCATATAAGCTAAGGCAAGTGCATTCATTTGATTGACATCTACAAGTTGGGTCATATTATGAACCTCGTTTCCAACGGGTACCTTGACGTGTATCTTCCAAAATTATATTCATTTTCAATAGTTGATCTCGAATTTCATCTGCCCGTTTGAAATCACGATTCTTTCGTGCAATGTTCCGCTCTTCAATCAATTTTTCAATTTCTTCATCCAAAATTTCTTTCTTTTGCGCTAAGTTAATTCCTAATACGCCACTTAGCACATCAAAAGTTTCAATAAATGCTTTTAATACTTTTTCATCGGTATTAGCTTGGTTTACATACGTATTAGCAATTCGCGCCAGCTCAAATAAAACGGAAATGGCATTTGCTGTATTGAAATCATCGTCCATTTCTCTTTCAAATTCTTTTTTTAACTCATCAATTTTTTGCAAATACTCTTCACTTTGTTCCGCAAGATTTGTAGCCGAATTTAAGCGATGCTCCAAGTTCGAATAAGCTGTGCGCAAACGCTCTAATCCGCTTCGAGCCGATTCAATCAATTCTTGAGAGAAATTGATTGGATGGCGATAATGTACAGATAGCATGAAAAATCTTAACACTTGCGGATCGATTTTTTGGATAATGTCATGGACTAATACAAAATTTCCTAATGATTTAGACATTTTTTCATTATCGATATTAATATATCCATTATGCATCCAATAACGGGCAAAAGGTTTTCCAGTATAACTTTCGGATTGGGCAATTTCATTTTCGTGGTGAGGGAATGTTAAATCTTGCCCTCCAGCATGGATATCAATAGTATCTCCTAAATGAGTTCGAGCCATCACAGAGCATTCAATATGCCAACCAGGCCGCCCTTTTCCCCAAGGACTCTCCCAATAGATTTCCCCCGGTTTTGCCGCTTTCCAGAGGGCAAAATCCAGCGGGTCTTCTTTCTTTTCACCCGGTTCAATGCGGGCGCCCACTTTCAAGTCATCAATAGATTGATGGCTGAGCTTTCCATATTCCTCAAATTTGCGCGTGCGGAAATAGACATCCCCTTGAGATTCGTAAGCATATCCTTTATCCACCAAGACTTGAATAAACTCAATAATATCATTCATATGCTCCGTTACTCTAGGATGCACATCCGCTTTCTTGCATCCGAGAGCCGTAATATCTTCAAAATAGGCATTGATGAAGCGTTCCGTAAGTTCAAAAACCTCTTCTCCCAACTCATTGGCCGCTTTAATTATTTTGTCGTCCACATCTGTAAAGTTTGATACGTATTTTACTTCATAGCCTTTATATTGCAAATATCTGCGAACTGTATCATATACAATCGCCGGACGGGCATTTCCAATGTGTATATAGTTATAAACAGTTGGTCCGCATACGTACATTTTTACTTTTCCTTCTTCAAGAGGAACAAAAGGCTCTTTCTTTCTTGTCAGCGTGTTGTAAATCTGAATTACCATAGCAGTCTCTCCTTTACAAAATTCCAATCTTTTCATTTTTCCGGACAATGTTCATCTATAACTAAATTACCATCTTTTTTATAAAAGAAGTCAATAACTTAATAAAAAAACGCCCCCATCATATTTCTATGACAGAGACGCTCTTTTGCGCGGTTCCACTCTGATTGAAAGCATCATGCTTTCCCCTCGTTTGTCGATAACGGCGACTTGCCGACTTGCCTACTTTCTTTCAGCAAAGCGCTCAAAGGTGCATTTCCGTAAAATAGAGGTTTAGGTCACTTTCAGCCAATGGTGACCCTCTCTGTCAAACATATTTTACGTACTTCTCCTTTTCAACGCTTTTCCATATGCAATTAGTTTACGAACTTTTCTAAACGGGCTAACACTTTTTCTTTTCCTACCAACTCAATCGTATTAGCTAAATCTGGACCGTGCGTTTGGCCTGTTGTCGCCACACGGATTGGCATAAATAAGTTTTTCCCTTTATAGCCAGTTTCTTTTTGCACTTCTTTCATCGATGCTTTAATGGAAGGAGCATCGAATGTTTCTAACGCTTCCAACTGACGTTTAAAGGCTGAAATGACATCTTTTACATGCTCCCATGCCAACACTTCTTTTGCTTCCTCGTCATATTCCACTTCATCTTTAAAGAATAGGCTAGATAGTTCCACAATTTCTGCACCATAGCTCATTTGATTGTGGTACAAGCTAATCAATTTCGTTGCCCATTCTTTTTGTTCTTCATTTAATTCTTCAGGAAACAGACCGGCTTTTTGCAAGTGAGGCAATGAAAGTTCGACTACTTCCTCTAAAGATAATTTTTTAATGTATTGATTGTTCATCCATGTTAATTTATTCCGGTCAAACATGGATGGTGATTTGGATAAACGTTTTTCATCGAAAATTTTGATGAGTTCTTCTTTTGTAAAGATTTCTTCTTCCCCTTCTGGAGACCAGCCGAGCAATGCAAAGAAGTTGAACATGGCTTCCGGCAAATAGCCGAGTTCTTTATATTGGGAAACGAATTGGATAATGGATTCATCGCGTTTTGATAATTTTTTGTGATTTTCGTTCACAATGATTGTCAAATGGCCGAACTCAGGATATTCCCAGCCGAACGCATCGAAAATCATCATTTGTTTTGGTGTATTGGATAAATGCTCTTCTCCGCGGAATACGTGAGTGATATCCATATAATGGTCATCAAGCACCACCGCAAAGTTATAAGTAGGGATGCCATTGGCTTTCATGATTACCCAATCGCCGATATCTTTTGATTCAAATACAACTTCTCCGCGCACCATATCATTAAATTTATAAGTGACATTTTCAGGAACTTTGAAGCGGATTGTATAAGGAATTCCTTGCGCTTCTTTTTCTGCAATTTCTTCTTTTGTTAAGTGGCGACATTTTCCATCATAAACAGGAGCAGCCACGCCTTTTGCTCTTTGGGCTTCCCTTGAAGCTTCCAATTCTTCCGGCGTACAGAAGCATTTATAAGCTAAACCGCGTTCTAATAGTTCTTCTGCGTGTTTTTTATAAATCTCTAATCTTTCTGTTTGGCGATATGGCGCATAAGGCCCGCCGATTTCAGGGGATTCATCCGGAATGATTCCCAGCCAGCGCAAATTATCAAGCTGGGATGCTTCCCCTCCTTCAATATTGCGCTCTAAATCTGTATCTTCAATGCGGACAACAAATGTTCCATCATAATGTTTTGCGAATAAATAGTTAAACAATGCCGTACGTGCTCCACCGATATGTAAATGACCGGTAGGACTTGGTGCATACCGAACACGAACTTTTTTTGCCATCATCATTTCCTCCTAAGTTTTACAATAAAAAAACTTTATTTCTTCCTTAAATCCTGCGATTTTCCATGCTCCCCTTGACTTTTGTACATTTTACCACTACAGCGCAGCATTGAAAAGTTTATGAAAGGGAATAAATTTTGTCATTTCGAAAAGGAAATGGCTACATCACTCAAGATGGTTTTTTTATTAATAATATGGTCGCTAATGCTGCGATTCCTTCTTCTCGTCCAACAAATCCCAATTTTTCAGTAGTCGTCGCTTTCACATTCACTTGGGATGGTTCTGCATGCAACAATTGTGCAATACGATTTTTCATTTGTTCAATATAGGGAGCCATTTTTGGTTTTTGGGCCATAATGGTACAATCTACATTTCCAAGAACATAGCCTTTTTCTTCTACGATGTTCCAAATATATTCTAATAATTTTGCGGAGTCTGCATCCTTATACTGCGGATCCGTATCTGGAAAATGGCGGCCGATATCTCCTTCGCCAATCGCTCCAAGGGCTGCATCGGTGATTGCATGCAATAATACATCTGCATCGGAATGTCCTAAAAGCCCTTTAGTATGAGGTATTTCAATTCCGCCAATAATCAGCGGACGCCCTTCTTGAAAAGCATGAACGTCAAATCCTTGTCCAACCCGAAACATATACTAGCTGCATCTTCTGAAGACTAATTTAGCCTATAATGCAGCATTCACCATCCTTTACTGTAATCTATTGCAAATGACCAATTCATATATTAACATATTTCCCATTTGAATGGATTGTAAGCCTTTTTCACAAAAATTCTATTTAGGTAAAGTCAAACAAGAAAAAGCCCCACTAATCAAGTTGATTGGTGAGGCTACCTTTCAGTTTTCAACTGTCGATTTTTTAATATTGCTTCGCCAAAGATTAAATCTTCTTTCGTAGTAATTTTTATATTTTCATAACTGCTTTCTACAATATGGATTTCGTGGCCAAGGCGTTCCACCAGCATCGCTTCGTCGGTTCCTAAAAACCCGACTTTTTCTGCTAGATCTTCCGCTTGGCGCAACAATTCAAAACGAAAAGCTTGCGGCGTTTGAATCGCCCATAAATCCTCCCGCTCCACTGTTTCCACAATGATGCCTTCACGCACTTTTTTCATTGTATCTTTTGCACGGACGCCTGCGATGGCAGCGCCTTTTTCATAAGCCGTCTCCACCAACCGATCAATAACGGATTGAAGAATAAAGGGCCTTGCCGCATCATGGACAAGAACGATATCCACATCTTTCATCACTTTTAAACAAGCGTGAACAGAATGTTGACGCTCCTTCCCACCATTTGGTAAACCCTTTACCTTTGTAATGTTATATTCGTTTAATAAACGTTGGATATATTCTCTTTCTTCCGGCTTCACCGCCAAATAAATTCCTGTACACTTTGAATCCTTTTCAAAGACTTCAAGGGTATGAATCAGAATTGGTTTATCGGCTAAAGACAAAAATAATTTATTTGTTCCTGCCCCCATGCGTTTTCCACTTCCGGCAGCAGGCAACACTACTTCGTAATCCACAGACTCAACTCCTACATTTGCTGCGTTTTATGCGACTTGTTCATCTTTCGGTTTTGCAAAAATCATACGTCCCGCAGAAGTTTGCAATACGCTTGTGACGGTAACCGTAATCGCTTGACCGATGTAATTGCGGCCGCCTTCAATTACAATCATTGTACCATCGTCTAAATAAGCAACACCTTGATTTTGTTCCTTGCCGTCTTTAATGACAACAACCTGCATATCTTCTCCTGGAATCACAACCGGCTTCACCGCATTGGCAAGCTCATTGATATTTAACACTTGCACATGGTGAAGTTCACATACTTTATTTAAATTAAAATCGTTAGTTAAAATTTTGGCGCCCATCTTTTTCGCAAGCCGAACCAATTTTAAATCAACTTCTTGAACATCGTCAAAATCTTCTTCTGAAATCATGACTTTGACAGATTTCCCGTCCTGCAATCTTTTTAACATATCCAGACCCCTTCGGCCACGGGTGCGTTTCAAGGAATCGCTGGAGTCGGCAATATGCTGCAATTCTGTCAATACAAATTGCGGCACAACTAAAACCCCTTCAATAAATCCTGTCGTTGCAATATCTGCGATGCGGCCGTCAATAATAACGCTAGTATCCAACAGTTTATATAGCGTTTTTTCTTGGGGAGCTGATTGGCCATTATCTCCAGGCTTCTTTTTTGAACCTACGCCAGATTTTGAAAAGATTTGAGAAAGTTCTTCCCTCTTTTTAAAGCCGACTCTAAATCCTAAATAGCCCAGTATAATTGATAAAATAATCGGCAAGAAGTCCGTGATGATGGGAATATTAATCCGCTCAATAGCAAACCCTACAAAATATGCTACAATTAAACCGACAATTAATCCTAGAGTACCAAAGAATAAGTCCGCTGCTGGAATTTTAAAAAGCACATCTTCCATCCAATTGATGAGTCTTACACAATAATCTGATAAAGAAAACGATAGAAGAAACAGCAATATTGCTCCGATTGCTACAGATGTATATGGATTATTTAACCAAGGACTGGATGATAAATTAATAATTTCATATAATGGCGGTAAAAAGACAAACCCCAATGCCCCTCCAATAAACAGAAAAGCAATTTGAATAACCCTTTTCAATATGTGGCCACCTCCTTTTTTTTGATATATTATCTTATTAATAATTATACATCGTTCATGAATCCTTTGCGATTTGCAGCCCTCTTCCATGCGTAATTTGGACTTTTTTCCTTTTTGTTCATAAAAAATTAATTTATTTTTATCTTTACTTTTCCCAAATTTTCGTGAAAAAATGCCCATTGTTCTCAAATAATGGGCATTCTTCTTAACGACTAAAACAAAGCTTCAATGCTTCGTTAATCGTTTGAACGCCAATCACTTCTATTTCTTTTGGATATTCCCATCCGCCTACGTTTGAAGCAGGAATAAATACGCGCTTAAACCCGAGTCTTGCCGCTTCATAAACCCTTTGCTCGATGCGGGAGACACGTCGAACTTCCCCTGTAAGACCTACTTCCCCAATAAATACATCCGTTACATTGACAGGTGCATTTTTGTAGCTGGAAACAATAGATGTCAAAATGGCTAAGTCAATGGCCGGCTCATCCAATTTTACGCCGCCCGCCACTTTCACATAAGCATCTTGGGCTTGCAAAAGCATTCCCATTCTTTTTTCCAACACCGCCATCAATAGCTGAACCCGGTTTTGGTCTACTCCCGTTGCCATTCGTTTTGGATAGTTAAAACTAGTAGGTGTCACCAATGATTGAATTTCCACTAAAATAGGTCTGGTTCCTTCCATGGAAGCTACAACCGTTGAACCGGCAGCCCCTTGAGAACGTTCCTCTAAAAATAGTTCAGAAGGATTTAACACTTCTTTAAGCCCTGAATGAATCATCTCAAAAATCGCAATTTCATTGGTAGAGCCAAATCGGTTTTTATGGCTTCTTAAAATACGATAGGTGTGGTGTCTTTCTCCCTCAAAGTAGAGAACCGTATCCACCATATGCTCTAAAATACGAGGCCCTGCAATTTGCCCTTCTTTCGTCACATGCCCCACAAGAAATGTGGCAATGCCTTTCGTTTTGGCAATCCGCATCAGTTCAGCAGTACATTCCCTCACTTGCGACACGCTGCCGGGAGCGCTTGTCACTTCCGGATGATGCACCGTTTGAATGGAATCGACGATGATAAACTGGGGCTTTACTTCTTCAATACTATGACGAATTAGTTCTAAATCCGTTTCCGCATAGATGAATAGTTCTTTAGATTGAACGCCGAGTCTTGATGCCCTTAGTCTTGTTTGCTTCAATGATTCTTCCCCAGAGACGTAAAGCACGCGATGCCCCCTGTTGGACAAATCCGCAGATAACTGCATAAGAAGTGTCGATTTCCCAATCCCTGGGTCTCCGCCTATAAGTACAAGTGAACCTGGCACAATGCCGCCGCCAAGCACCCGGTTCAACTCCACCATGCTCGTTTCAACTCGTTGTTCTTCCTGCGTTTCAATACTGACAATTGGAACGGCTTTTTGGCTTTTTGCTTCTGAATGTTGAAACACCCCACGGGATTTTGAAACGACTTCTATTTCTTCTACAAAGGTGTTCCACTCCCCACATCCAGGGCATCTCCCCAACCATTTCGGCGATTCATAGCCGCAGCTTTGACAGCAGAATTTTGTTTTCTTTTTTACCATTAGTGCCTCCTCAAAATTTTTTAATCGATAACTAAATCAATATGCTCGCTCTATCTTGAATTAAAATAAGCTGTACCGCAAGCCAACTAGTATTGACTTGCGGACAGCTTCATGTATGAAAATTTTATGCATTTTCAACCGTATTTTTTTCTCTTACAACAAACTCGCCATCCACGTAGTCAAAGACAACTTTGCCGTTTTTCGAAATCGTGCCTTTCAATAATTCTTCGGATAAACGGTCCTCTACATTTTTCTGTAAAGCTCTTCGGATTGGGCGGGCGCCGTATTGCGGATCGTAGCCTTCTTCGGCGATTTTCTCTAAAGCCGCATCTGTTAATTCCAAATCGATATCTTGATCTTTTAAGCGTTTCACTAAAGATTTTGCCATCAAGGATACGATTTGTTTCAATTCTTCTTTTTCTAATGGTTTGAAGACGATAATTTCATCAATTCGGTTTAAGAATTCTGGACGGAAGGCTTTTTTCAATTCGTCCATCATAGTAGATTTCATATCTTTATATTTGCTGTCTTTTTCTCCTACGCCAAATCCTAGGTTTTTTTGATATTTTAACGCTTCCGCACCAATGTTGGATGTCATGATGACAACTGTGTTGCGGAAATCCACTGTGCGTCCTTTTGAATCAGTCAAGCGGCCGTCATCAAGCACTTGCAATAAGATGTTGAATACATCTGGATGCGCTTTTTCAATTTCATCTAAAAGCACAACAGAGTATGGTTTACGGCGAACTTTTTCCGTTAATTGGCCGCCTTCTTCAAATCCTACATATCCAGGAGGTGAACCAACTAAGCGGGAAGTGGAGTGTTTTTCCATATATTCGGACATATCAATGCGGATCATCGCATCTTCATCGCCGAACATAACTTCTGCTAATGCTTTTGCCAATTCTGTTTTACCTACGCCAGTTGGACCTAAGAAGATAAATGTACCAATTGGTCGTTTTGGATCTTTCAGTCCAGCGCGGGCGCGGCGAATAGCTCTTGAGATTGCTTCCACTGCTTCATGTTGGCCGACAACACGTTTATGCAATTCTTCTTCCAAGTGAAGCAATTTTTCGGACTCTTCTTGAGCGATTTTGTTCACTGGAATTCCTGTCCACATGGAAACGACTTCGGCAATATCTTCAACGGTTACTTTGGATTCTTCTTTTCCTTGTTTTTCTTTCCAAGATTTTTTCAATTGCTCAAGTTCTTCTTTAATTTTTTGTTCTGTGTCGCGCAATGCGGCTGCTTTTTCAAATTCTTGGCTTGACACAGCTGCGTTTTTCTCATTGCGCACATTTTCTAATTTATCTTCAAGTTCTTTTAAGTTTGGAGGCATTGTAAAGGAACGTAAACGCACTTTAGAACCAGCTTCATCAATCAAGTCGATCGCTTTGTCAGGCAAGAAGCGGTCGGAAATGTAACGGTCAGAAAGTTTAGCTGCCGCTTCAATGGCTTCATCTGTAATTTTTACGCGATGATGAGCTTCATAGCGATCACGCAATCCTTTGATAATTTGGATTGTTTCTTCCACTGTCGGTTCATCCACTTGAATTGGTTGGAATCGACGTTCTAATGCTGCGTCTTTCTCGATATATTTGCGATATTCATCCAATGTTGTGGCACCGATGCATTGCAATTCTCCGCGGGCAAGAGCTGGTTTTAAAATATTGGAAGCATCAATGGCACCTTCTGCACCACCAGCACCAATCAATGTATGAAGCTCATCGATGAACAAGATGATGTTGCCGGCTTGGCGAATTTCATCCATCACTTTTTTCAAACGGTCTTCAAATTCACCGCGGTATTTTGTACCTGCAACAACTGTACCCATATCAAGAGTCATGACACGTTTATCGCGCAAAGTCTCAGGTACTTCGTTGTTCACGATTTGTTGCGCAAGGCCTTCTGCAATAGCCGTTTTACCTACACCCGGTTCCCCAATCAACACTGGGTTGTTTTTTGTACGGCGGGAAAGAACCTCAATAACCCGTGTGATTTCTTTGCTGCGTCCAATCACTGGGTCAAGTCCGCCTTCACGGGCAATGGCTGTTAAATCCCTTGCCAAACTGTCAAGGGTTGGTGTGCTAACTGTTTGCGCAGGATTTGAGTTTTGGGAAACATCGTTGCTTCCAAGGAGCAATAACACTTGTTGGCGAGCTTTATTGAGGCTTACACCAGCATTTGCAAGCACGCGCGCTGCAACACCCTCGCCTTCTCGAATTAACGCAAGCAAAATGTGTTCTGTACCGATGTAAGCGTGGCCTAATTTCCGCGATTCATCAACGGCTAGTTCAATAACTTTTTTCGCTCTAGGTGTATAGTGTACAATTGGTCCTACGTCTTTTGTTCCTTTTCCTACTAATTCTTCAATGCCTCGTTCAATCATTTCTGGCGTTACATCAATTGCTTCTAAGGCTTTTGCGGCGATACCTCCGCCTTCTCGAATAAGCCCAAGCAGGATGTGTTCTGTGCCGATGGATTCATGTTTCCAACGAATCGCTTCTTCTTGTGCCAACTGCAACACTTTTTGAGCGCGTTGAGTAAATCGATTAAACATCATATTTTTCCTCTCCTTTTCGTTTTAATTTTCCATTATTTAATTTTTCCCGTATTAATTTTGCTCGGAATACATCCCGTTCAGCCGGTTCTAATGTAGTGCCTGCATATTGTTGTACAAATCCAGGTTGAATAAGAATTGTACACTCATTCAAAATATGCTTTGGAACATCTTGAATGATTCCCAAATCGACACCTAATCGAACATTGGATAAACAAGTAGCCGCTTCTTCGCTCGTCATAATCCGCGCATGTTTCAATGTACCGTAAGCCCGGTGGATGCGGTCTTCCAAAGCAATGGCTGATTGGGCTAAAAGCGCTTGTCTTGCTTTTCGTTCTTGTTCGATAATTTGCATCACGACTTCTTGTAAATCATCGATAATTTCATCTTCAGATTTTCCAAGAGTGACTTGATTTGAAATTTGATACATATTTCCTAAGTTTTCGCTGCCTTCACCGTAAATGCCTCTCACCACCATGCCGAAGCGAGCGAGCATTTGCGTTAAAGCTTTGATTTGTTTTGTCATTGAAAGCCCAGGCAAATGCATCATAACAGAGGCTCTTAAACCGGTACCTACATTTGTCGGACAGCTCGTTAAATAGCCGAAATCGTTATGGAAAGCAAACGGTAAAAGTTTTTCCAACTGGCTATCTAATTTATTCGCCATTTCATAAGTTTCGACTAATTTAAGGCCAGGGGCTAAACATTGAATTCTTAAATGGTCTTCTTCATTGACCATGACACTGATGGCTTCATCTTGCGAGATAATCACTGATGCGAACTTTTCTTTTCCTGCAAGCATCGGGCTAATTAGATGTTTCTCTACAAGTACTTGCCGTTTTAACGCAGGCATTTCCTGAATCGTAAAATGGGAAAAATTATGTTTTTCATCGTTTAATTGATAAAAGGCTTGCGCCACCATTTGGTCGATAGTTTTCGCTTCCTCATCAGTAAAAATCAATGGAAACCGAAAACCTTCTAAATTTCTTGCCAACCGAACGCGGGTGGAAATGACAATGTCATCTTCCGAACCTCCATCCCCCATCCAGCTTGGTGCTTCTGCTTTTAAGAAATAGTCTAGGTTCATGGTGTATCCACACCTCCCATTTCAAGCTTACGTTCCAGTTCTTTGATTTCATCTCGGAATCTCGCTGCATCTTCAAATCGCTCATCTTGAATGGCTAATTGCATTTGTTCACGGGCATGCTCAATTTGTTTTTTCAAGAGGCGATTGTTATCCGCTTTTTGCCCAGGTCTTTTGCCTGTATGTTTCGTTCCTGCCTGAATTTTTTCAAGCACTTGCGGAAGTTTTTCCCTGAAAGTTTCATAGCATTGAGGACAGCCTAATTTCCCCTCATTTAAAAATTTACGAAATGTAAATCCGCAAGCTGGGCATGCAGTCGTTTGAACGGAGGGCTGAACAGGTCTTTCTTGCACATCATTTTTCAAAAGCGGCATGCCAAACCAGTTGGAAAGTAATTGATGAATCGGAAAAGGTTCTTCTTTATGAAATTCAAAGTTGAAAGGATGAAACTGGGCTGCACATACTTCACAATAATGTTTTTCGCTTTTATGACCATTGATGATTTGTGTAACAGTTACCGTTGCTTCCCGTTGCTTACAGTGTTCACAAAGCATAACCTACCACCTCATCATTTTTCATATTTTAAAGTTAGTAACATCGCTTTTAAAATGGCCGACCTTAGTTCATCGCGAGTTGGTAGTTGAAGCTTCAGCGTATCACGGTTAACGGCTGCGAGCATTAACCTTGCTTCCTTTTCCATGATTACTCCTTCTTCCAGCAATCGATATATGATATCTTCCGCCATATTTTGAGTGGCGCCATTTTCGATTTGCTTAATTAAATGATCGATCAACTCCACTTTTGAGCTCGGCTTCACACGAAAAATTCGAATATATCCACCGCCACCTCGTTTACTTTCAACAAGATAGCCTTTTTCCACCGTGAATCGTGTATTGATGACATAATTTATTTGCGAGGGAACGCATTGGAATTTGTCGGCTAATTCGCTACGTTTGATTTCAATATGTCCTTTATCATCTAATTCGATAATCCGTTTTAAATACCCTTCAATCAAATCGGAAATATTTTTCATATTCATGTCAATTCACCTCGCTTTTTGACTTTGACTTTCTTTGACTTTATTATATGTCCATTTTTTTATATTTGCAAATAAAAACCCTTGACAAAATGGAGGGGGAAAAAAATCGACAAGACGCAATTAACATTACGTTTGCCGATTTTTATTTAATCTATTCAATTCATCAAAATACTATACAGTAATTGGAAATAATTGCTGTTTACACCCATCGTCCTACAATCGGATAGTTCCATTCATTTTCTCGAAGCGCATTGAAAATTCCGATAATCGGTACAACCAAAGTCATAATGCCGAAAATGATTAAGAACGGAATACCGATTAATACAAAACTAAGTACTGTCGAAATACCGATTAACACCCACATGACAAATTGGAATAGTAACGCTTGGATAGAAAGACGTTTGATTGTCTCCTCTTGGCTAATTAGAAAAAATAATATTGGCACTAAAACCGGAGCAAAAAATGCACTTGCGTGAATAATAACTTTTGCCCACTTTTCTTCCATCTATTTTCAACTCCCGTTTAAATTTATTAATATCTTGTTATATATTTTTACGAATGGCTCTTTGAATAGTTTCAAATTCCTGAAAAAATTTTTCCTTTTATTTTCGTATTTTTCCCATATTTATCAATTCATAGACAAAAAAATCTTTAGAAGGTCCTGCGTTATATGCTATTATGTGAAAAAAAGAAAAAAACTGCTCAAATGAGCAGCTTTTATTTAATCTTTTTTATTATTTTCTTTTAAATTTTTTGAGTCTACCTCATCAGGATGTTCAGTTGGGAAAAGGGCTCGGGCTAAAAAGCCTGAAAAAAGCGTAGCGCTGATGACAATTAAAATCTTATGATTTTTAGGAACTTCTTCAAACATATTATTTAACATGAGCATTGAAAAAACAGCTACCGTCACCATTGAAACAATGACATACGCAAGCCTCCGTTGATTCATGTTCGCAAACATCCTTTTCTTTAAATTCAATAAAACTAATGATATTTTACAACGTATAGGTTGAAAATACAATTTTAGGAATTTGATTACATAGAAAAATGAATTTCATATTAATAATTTTTAAGTGAGGTATACATATGAGATTTGTGCGATTAAGCAAGAATAACAAATCTATTTCAAAACCGTTTTTTGATGTAAATCAATATGTCCAAGAGGTGTTGATTGATGTTTCACATGATCCTGTTATAGCGAAACAAATGAACATCATTCATCTGACAAAAAATGATTTGGCCATCTTGCGTCAACTAAAACCGATCATTGAAAATGATATTCCAAAAATGGTGCAAGCTTTTTACGATAACATTTCGCTAAATCAAGATTTAGTCGATTTAATCAACAAACATTCCAATATGGATCGGTTAAAAGTTACACTTTCAAAACATCTACAGGATATTTTTGATGCGAAAATTGATAAACATTATATAGAAAATCGAAAAAGAATTGCTCTTGCACATATCCGTACTAGCCTTTTATCCAAATGGTATTTGTCATCATTCCAATCTTTAGTAACCTCTTTTTCAGAAATTATTAAAGAACAGAATATTTCAAAAGAAGACGCATTGCTTGCGGTCAATGCCTTCGCAAAAGTGATTAATTTTGAGCAGCAACTGGTGATTGAAGCATACGAAAGAGAGCAGGAACGAGTTCGCAGAGAAGATGAGCAAATCAAACAATCTTTAATTGCATCCCTTCAACAAATTGCAGAAGAACTGAATCATATGAATCAGGATACTATTACATCCATCCAATTCATTTCAGAACAATCTCATAACATTGCTACATCCACATCACAAGGTTTGGATTATGTAGCGGATACAGAAGAAAAATCCAATCAGGGTAAAGCCCAATTAGCAAAACAAACAGATTTAATGAATACGATTTTAAAAAGCGTTAATTTATTAGAAGAGTCCATGATGAATCTACGCTCTTCTTCTCAGAAAATTTCCGAGATTGTCAATTTAGTTACAGGTATTGCCGACCAGACAAACTTGCTTGCTCTTAACGCCTCCATCGAAGCAGCGCGCGCGGGTGAACACGGAAAAGGCTTTGCTGTTGTAGCTGAAGAAGTTCGAAAACTCGCAGAAGAAACAAAAAATGCTGTACAAGATGTGTCTACATTAATTAAAGAAATGGAAGCGAATATTTCAGACATGACATCCAGCGTAAATAACGTGGATGAACAAGTGAAATTAAGCGTTGAAACTCAAGGCAACTTAGCAGAATCGTTTGAACAAATTGCAAAGAAAGTGTCTGAAATCCGCAATCAATACGCTTCTACGTTCAAAGACATCGAGCAAATTTCAAACAATATTTCCCATTTAGTAGAAAGCACTAACTTGATTGCTAAATCTTCTGATACGTTAATCGAAGTTGTTCATGATATTTCGAAGTAGATTTGAAAAGGGGGCGTCTGAAAAGTCATTTCAAGACGCCTCCTTTGCGGCTGTCGCTAGAGTTTTGCCGCAGATAAATTGCGACGAGGAGGCACGTTTTGTGACCACCGCAGGGAAAGTTTTTAAGAGAATATTAGTAAGCCCGAATTCAAATGACGCATTGAAAACTTAAAACAGGGATTAAAAAAAGCGCACCTTTCGGTACGCACGACAAATAGCCCTACAATCTTGATGTTTTTTTCGATTGAGGGCTATTTTGCTATTGCACATGATTCACGTATATTTTTAGACCAAGGCAAGTAGCGATCGATTATTTCTGGCTGCTGATGGATTGGAAGATTCGGTAGTTCTGTCAATACTTTGACCAAGTATTGATAGAAATCAATTCCATTAGCTTTTGCCGTTTCAGCTAAACTCAAACAAATGGCATTGGCATCAGCTCCCAATTCACTCACAGAGAAAAGCCAGTTCTTCCGACCAATCACACTCGGACGAATCGCATTTTCTGCTGGGTTATTGTCAATCGCAATTCGACCGTCATATAGAAATGCTTTTAGACCTTCGGCATGTTTCAAGGTATAGTTTGCCGCTTCCGCAAGGGCACTTTTGCCGTAAAAAGGAGATTCATCTACCCATTGTAAGAATTCTTCCACAATCGGTTTGGAATATTTTTTTCGTGCTTTTCGACGTTTGCTTGGTGAAAGTTTCTTAAACTTTCGTTCCAATTCGTAGAGTCGATTACAATATTCTACACCTTTTTCGGCGTTTTTACTGTTGGCTTTTAACCATTTTCTACGCGCATGTGCCCAACAATTGGCGAATGTGACGTTAGGTAAACCAGCGTATGCAGAATATCCGTCACAAATGATGGTTCCCTTGAACTTTTCCACGAAGTCTTTTAAAACTTCCCGACTTCGCGATAACGCACTATGAAACATGACGATGGTCGGCCCTTGAGAAGCAACGCTTCGGAATACCCAGTTATAAGCATTAGACTGAGCCGACTTTCCATCCGAACGATTGAGTATTTGAGCGTATGTTTCATCAATATGAAGAATTGATTTTTTCATAAGGAGCTCTTTCATACGATGGTAGATTGGATGAAGCCAATCCTCCGCGATTCGAATCACCCAGTTCGATAAATTTTTATCGTTTGTAAGGAGACCATAACGGTTCCATTCCTTTATTTTCCGTTGCCAAAAAAAGAATACCTCCTTTGTAATTGTTACTTTCATCTTACAGGGAGGTGTCATTGATTTATAGGCGTTGTTTGATTTCGGGCTTACTTAAGAGAATATTACTATAAGAAGTAAGGCTGTCCAGAAAGTCGAACACTTTCTGAACAGCCCCTTATGATTTTTCTTAAACGATTGCCTCTTTTAACTTTTTTCTTTTTTCTCTTCTTGTCTTTTGTCTTTCCAACCCTGCTTTATATAACTTCTCTTCTTCTTCCGTTTCAGGATAAACAGCCGGTACTGGCGTCGGTTTTCCTTCTTCATCAATGGCTACCATTGTTACAAAAGATTCCGTTGTTAATTTCTCTTCGCCAGTTTTTACATTGCGGGAAAGGACTCGCACATACACTTCCATCGAAGTTCTCCCTGTAGAAGTGATAATGGCTTCCAACTCCAGCATATCCCCCACGTAAGCAGGAGATACAAAATCGACCGAATCAAAGGAAGCGGTTACTACTTCTTTCCCGGTATGTTTCATGCATGCAATGGCTGCGATTTCATCAATATATGCCAATATCTTTCCGCCGAATATGGAACCATATTGATTTGTATCCGGCGGCAAGATTAGCCTCGTCTGAGTTGTACGTGACCGGCTCATTGGATGTGCACTGCTCATTTGTATGTCCTCCAATTCAACATATACTTTTCTAAACATTTGACATTATTATGCTAACATAATATTCATCCCATACAAATGAGCAGAGCACTTTTCGTTTAGATTTCTGTTTTAATGGTAATGAATTTTAAATCCGTCATTTCTTGGATAGCATATTTAATTCCTTCACGTCCATAACCGCTGTTTTTCACGCCTCCATACGGCATATGATCCACGCGGAATGTTGGAATATCGTTAATCACAATCGCTCCAGCTTCCAATTCATCGGCCGCTTTTAACGCATCAGTTAATACATTTGTATATATTCCTGCATTTAAACCTAAATCGGATTGATTCACATATTGAATGGCTTCATCTAACGTTTTGTAAGGAACAATGGAAACGATCGGTGCGAAGGTTTCTAAACACATAATTTTCATATCCGGTTTTACATTCACCATCACTGTTGGCGACATCGTGCGTTCTGTAAATTCAGCACCCGTCGCCACCTTTGCCCCTTGCGCCTTCGCTTCTTCAATCCATTCTTTAATGCGCTCCACTTCTTTCGGATGAATCATTGCGCTTAAGTCAGTTGCAGGGTCAAAAGGATCACCCAATTTCAATTTTTTCGTTTCCTCTACAAATGCTTTTGTAAATTGATCGTAAATGGATTCATGTACATAAATTCGTTGCAATGAAATACATACTTGCCCAGAGAAGCCAAATGCGCCGCTCACTGTGCGAGAGATTATTTTCTCGATTGGTGCGCTTGGTTCAATAATGACTGCCGCATTGGAGCCTAATTCCAATGTTACTTTTCTTAAACCAACTTTTTCTTTGATTTTCATCCCCACGGCACCGCTGCCTGTGAACGTCACTTTTTTCACTAAAGGATGCGTCACAAGCACATCGCTCAACTCTCCGCCTGAGCCCGTCACGATTTGCAAAGCACCATCTGGGAGGCCGGCTTCTTTAAAAATTTCCGCCATTGCTAATGCACTTAACGGCGTTTGAGTGGCAGGTTTCAATACAACGGTATTCCCTACTGCAAAGGCTGGTCCTAATTTATGGGCCACTAAGTTAAACGGGAAATTAAATGGCGTAATGGCCGATACAACACCTAGCGGAACACGTTTTGTATAACCGATTCGGTTTTTCCCTCCTGGCGCTGCATCCATCGGTACTGTTTCACCAAACACATTTTTCGCTGCTTCGGCTGCAAACTGATAAGTTGCAATAGTGCGGTCCAATTCAGCAAGTCCTGCCGTAATCGGTTTTGCAGCTTCACTGGCAAGAATTTCAGCTAATTCTTGTTTTCGTTTCTTCAGGATGTCCACAACTTTATATAAAATTTCCGCTCTTTCATAGGCGCTTGTCTTTTTAAAGGATTGAAAAGCTTCATGCGCCCCTTGAATTGCCCGTTCGACATCTTGAACAGAAGCCTTCGCTACTTTGGCAATCACTTCGCCAGTATATGGAGCCGTTAAGTCATAAGTTTCTTTTGCATCCTCCCACTGGCCGTTAATCCATAATTTTGTTTCTTTCATGTAGCACACCTCCATTATGATTTATTTCCATTTTATCACTCCTAACAATTTTTGAGTGAATCAACGGAAGAAATCAAACAAATCACCGACACTTCCAGGCAAAACAAAAAAATCTAAGACATCCAGCGCAATATCCAAAGCATCAATTAAATTTTCAATAAATAGATTTTCTTTCATATCGACCATATTTTGAACTTCTACTAGTTCTTTGATGACTTTTTGGATGGCGACAATTAAAGCAAATTCCTTTGCCATGCGGAACATTTTTAATTCCATGAAAGTTTTCTGCCATTCGGCAATTTCACCTATTTTTATATGATCTGTTGCATTTAACGCTAAAATTCCTAAATAAGGATAATGTAATGGTTTTATTTTAATGCCTTTATGATTCAATGAATGCCGCAGCTCTACAACATACTGAAGAAGCATGTCGTTATATTCTGAGCTATACATGGTTAAAATCTGTGCAAGGGATTGAAGGGCATTACCTAGCATAAATCCTTGCTTTCTTAAACCTTTATAATATTGCACCATTGTCTCTACTTGCCTTTGGGGATGTTCATTTTCTTTTGATAATAAAACTACATAAGGTATATCTTCTTTAGCCGTTAAAAAAAATTGTTTTCGGTGCATTTCATCATATAAAGCTTTTGCCCGTTTTGTGTGAAGGTGAATATCTTCATCCAGCATCATCGCACCCGCCAGCCGAAATGGAGATGTATGAAACCCAGCTTCTTTTAACGCTGTATCCCTTTGCAATAAACTTTCAAAGCATGTTTCTAAATCTTGCCCCAAAAATCGAGCAGCTATGTAATAGGGAATTGGTGAATTTCTTTGGATGCTCAAAGACTTTTTTGAGTATGCCGCCATTTGGTCGACAATTTTTTGCAGCGCCACTCCGCTGAATTCTCTTTTTTCAAGGGTATACTTGCTGGCAAGGGAAATCATCACACCTACTTTAAATTGGTTTCCAAAATAATTGGCGATCCGATTGTAATTGTCTTGAAGTCCTTTGGTAAATTGTATATCCATTTCAAATCACTCCTAGCTTTTAATACGGTTTCTAGGAGGATAAGTTTCAAAATTAATAAAAAGAGACTGGGACTAATCGAGTAGGAGGGAGCGATTAACTCCCGTCCTCTCACACCACCGTACGTACGGTTCCGTATACGGCGGTTCAATTAAGATCATTGACGCAAGTTTT